>JAVXTN010000073.1:0-5855 GCA_036642635.1 Erysipelotrichaceae bacterium | reverse complement strand
TTATTATGAAGATAAGAAGTAAAGATTGTAACATTTTAAATAATTTTAAATAATGTAAACCCTTTTAATATTTAATAAATCAATGTATAATAGTAAAGTATATATTTACTAATGATTAAATTTGTAATCATTAGAAAGGAGAAAAGATGTTTAAAATTTTAGAAAAACAGGTGTTAAATCCTACAGTAAGTAAATTAGTTGTAGAAGCACCATTAATTGCTGCAAAAGCTAAAGCAGGACAGTTTATTATTCTTAGAGTAAGAGATGAAGGAGAAAGAATTCCCTTAACTATTGCTGACTATGATCGTAAACTAGGAACTATAACTATTATATTCCAAATAGTAGGTAAAACTACTCGTTTATTAAATGAATTAGAAGTAGGAGATGCTCTATTAGATTTTGTTGGACCTTTAGGTACTCCTTCTCATGTAGAAGGTTTAAAGAAAGTAGCTGTAATAGGTGGAGGAGTAGGTTGTGCGATAGCATATCCTACTGCTAAAGCATTACATGAAGCAGGAGCTGAAGTAAGTGTAATAACAGGATTTAGAAATAAAGATCTAGTAATATTAGAAGAAGAATTTAAAGCAGTAGCTGATCATATGTATTTAGTAACAGATGATGGTAGCTATGGAGAAAAAGGATTAGTTACTAATGTATTAGAAAAACTTATAGTTGATGGTGAAAAGTTTGATGAAGTTATAGCGATTGGACCATTAGTAATGATGAAGTTTGTTTCGCTATTAACTAAAAAATATGATGTAAAAACTGTAGTAAGTATGAACCCAATAATGATCGATGGAACTGGAATGTGTGGAGGATGTCGATTAAGTGTTGGTGGAGTAACTAAATTTGCCTGTGTAGATGGACCAGACTTTGATGGACACCTAGTAGACTTTGATGAAGCAATGTCTAGAAGTAGAACATATGCTGAATTTGAAGAAGAAGCTAGACACGATAGCTGTAATCTATTAAATAAGGAGGTAAAATAGTATGCCAAACATGTCACTAAAGAAAGTAGAAATGCCAATTCAAGACGGAACAGAAAGAAGTAAAAATTTTGATGAAGTAACATTAGGATATACATTAGAAATGGCAATGGAAGAAGCAGAAAGATGTCTAAACTGTGTAAACAAACCATGTATAAACGGATGCCCAGTAGCAGTTAATATACCTGGATTTATAGCAAAAATTAAAGAAGGAGATATTGAAGCAGCATACCATGTAATAAAAGAAACAAGTGCATTACCAGCAGTATGTGGAAGAGTATGTCCACAAGAATCACAATGTGAATGCAAATGTGTAAGAGGAATTAAAGGAGAATCAGTAGCAATCGGAAGATTAGAAAGATTCGTAGCAGACTGGTATATGGCAAACGGAAAAGAAGAAGTAAAAATGCCAACACCAAATGGACATAAAGTAGCAATCGTAGGAGCAGGACCAGCAGGATTAACATGTGCAGGAGACCTAGCAAATCTAGGATATGATGTAACAATATTTGAAGCACTACATGTAGCAGGAGGAGTACTAGTTTATGGTATACCTGAATTCAGACTACCAAAAGAAATAGTAAGAAAAGAAATTGAAGGACTAAAGAAGATTGGTGTTAAAGTAGAAACAAATATGGTAATAGGAAAAATACTAGCTATAGATGAATTATTTGAAAAAGGATTCGAATCAGTATTCGTAGGTAGTGGAGCAGGATTACCAAACTTTATGAAGATGCCAGGAGAAAACTTAAAAGGAGTATATTCAGCAAATGAATTCTTAACAAGAATGAATTTAATGAAAGCTTATAAAGAAGGAGTAGATACACCAGTACAACATGCTAAAAGTGTTGTAGTAGTAGGTGGAGGAAATGTAGCAATGGATGCTGCTAGATGTGCTAAACGTTTAGGAGTAGAAACAGTTACTATAGTTTATCGTCGTAGTATGGAAGAATTACCAGCACGTAAAGAAGAAGTAGAACATGCTATGGAAGAAGGAATAGAATTTAATTTATTAACTAATCCAATTCAAGTACTAGGTAATGAAGAAGGATGGGTAAAAGGAATGGAATGCGTTAAGATGGAATTAGGAGAACCTGATGCATCTGGACGAGCTAGACCTCAAGTAATAGAAGGAAGTAACTTTGTACTAGATGTAGACTGTATGATAATGGCAATAGGAACAAGTCCAAATCCATTATTACATTCAACTACTAAAGGATTAGAAACTAATAAATGGGGCTGTCTAATAACTGATGAAAAAGGATTAACTACTCATGAAGGCGTATATGCTGGAGGAGATGCAGTAACAGGAGCAGCAACAGTAATATTAGCAATGGGAGCTGGTAAAACAGCAGCAGCTAGTATACATGAATACATAACAAATAAATAAACATAATAGAGCACTGAATAACAGTGCTTTTATTATGTTTATAAGGGAATAAGATATAATGTAATAATAGTTGGGTAATAAATTGAATTGATAGCATAATAATGGTATAATTCACGATAGATATTGGAGGTATATTATGGAATTTAAATTAGTAAGTAGTGAAGTATTTAAAGCTTATGCATTAAATAGTATTTATAATAATTTTTGGCAATCAGTTGAAATGAATGAATATCGTAAAGCAAAGGGATGGGAAGTATATTACCCAGTAGTGTATGATAATGATAAAATTATAGGTGGAGCTGCTATATGTGCTTATACAACAATGAAACATAAGCTATTTAAAGCCAATAGAGGCTTTCTACTAGACTTTAGTAATGAAGCACTACTAACATTCTTTCATAAGCATTTAATTGCCTTCATGAAAGCGCAAGGCGGTATGCAATTCACAATGGATCCTTATATAACATATATTGAAAGAGATAAAAACGGAGAAGCAGTACCTAATGGCTATAACCATCAAGTAATAGTAGATAATCTAATAAAACTAGGATATAAACATCATGGATTTACTACTACAATTAATGAAGAACTAAACGAACCAAGATGGATGTCTATCCTAAACTTAAATTTAAATGAAGCTCAACTAATGAAGAATACTTCTTCATTAACAAGGCGTTGTTTAAAGAAAAGCCAACACAGTGGCTTTTCTATAGTTGAGCTTCAATATGATGAATTATATATTTATCAAGATATTATTGCTAAGACTAGTTTAAGACGTGGTTTTAGTGATCGTAGTTTAGAGTACTATCAACAAATGTATAATGCTTTAGTACCTAGTAATATGTTAAAGTATTTAGTTATGAAACTTAATGTTAATGAATATATAGCAGAACTTACTTCTTCTTTAGAATTAGAACAAAATAAGCTTATTGCTATGCGGGAACGTGCTAACACTAGTGACGTTAGTGATAAGCTTAAAAATAAATTAAGTGCACAAGAATCTAATGTCACTAGTGTGCACGTTAAATTAGATGAAGCTAAGCTTATTTTGTCTAATCATGGTTCTAATGTAGTTATTGGTGGTGCTATGTTTATTACTTATGCTAATGAGGTTATATATCTTACTGGTGGTGCTTATGAAGAGTTCTTATGTTTTAGTTCTCAGTATGCTTTACAATGGCATATGATCCAATATGCATTATCTAATAATTATCCTAGATATAATTTTTATGGACTAAGTGGAGACTTTACTAAAACTAGTGAAGACTATGGTGTATATGAATTTAAAAAAGGCTTTAATGCTATTATTGAGGAGCTTATAGGTGAATTTGATTATGACCTAGATCCTAAGGCATTAAACACCTATAGGCTCCTAAAGAAAGTTAAATCTCTTATTAAACATTAAAAAAACTATTGCTTATGCAATAGTTTTTATTTGTTTAGATTTGTTGGTTTAGCAATTCTCTCCGCAAGCGCCGTCACCGATCTTTTTAAAAGCATCTTTATATTTTTTTACAAGTTCAGCTGTTTGTTCTTCGTTCATTGGAACAGAAGCATCTTTTTGTGAGTCTACAGTTCCTTTTAGCATTTCTACAACTTTACCATCTTTAACAAATACGATTGTTGGGAAATATATACGTTTAATACTTGGATCATTTAATCCTTTGTATTCTGGAAGAACATCTTTAAGTTTTTCTACTAATGTGTAGTATTCTTTAGTTCCTTCTTTTTCAGTAATGATTTTTCCGTCATCGCCTAGTTTTTTCTTATCACGAATATCTAAACAGTTGTAATATAAGATTTCTTTAACTCCTGCTTCATCAGCCGCTTTAGCTAATACTGGTGCAGCATTACGACACCAAGGACAAGTAGGGAAGCTAAAGAAGATAACTCCAGTACCACCATCTAAAACTTTGGTAACTTCTTCATAGTTTGAGTATTTCATGTGATTGTTTGCAATTACATCCATTACTATATGTTTACCTTTACCACTCTCTTTATCTTTGTTGTTGTAACCTTCATATTCAGTTTTGAATTTTGTTTCATCAGCAGTAGGCGCTGGCTTTTCTACTTTTTCTTCTTTGTTACATCCAACTAATACTGTACATGAAATCATAACAGCACAAAGCAATTTTACTAGTTTTTTGTTCATTTTACGTACCTTTCCTTTGAATTAATTTATTATTAATTCTTAATATGCAAATATAGTATAACTAAAAATTACCAAATAGTCAAATTTTTTACAACGCTATATTAAAATTTATAAAAGATACTATTGCATATAATAGTTAATATACCTTACTTTTACATTACTATAAAATAATATTTTAGTATCTATATTATGCATTAATAATAAGTATTTGTATTAGGTAGTCTTACTTTTAGATTTAGTGATTGTCCACTTTAAAAATTATATAAAAAAGCTCTCCATTGGAGAGCTACTTGACTTATTAAATGGGGCGACTGATGGGAATCGAACCCACGAATGACTGGACCACAACCAGTTGTGTTAACCACTTCACCACAATCGCCATAACTTGTTCAAGCAAGATAGATTATAGTATATTTTTGTCCATTTGTAAATACCTTATTGAGTTTTTTTTATAAAATTGTTATAATCTTACTTAAAGGAGTGATTACATGAAACGTGTAGCCATTATGAGCGACTCTTCCGCTGATATATCTGCTCTAGATGCAAAAAGACTTAATATTCACATTGTTCGTATGCCAATTATAGTAGATGGTAAAGAATATAAAGAAGAAATTGATATCGATGCCCAAACTATTATAGATAAGATGCGTACTGGTAGTATTGTCAAAACTGCCCAACCTGTCTTAGGTGATATGTTTAATATGTGGGATGAACTACTATTAGAATATGATGAAGTTTTTTATTTACCTCTTGCTCGTGCTTTAAGTGGTACTTGTGCTATTGCTATAGAAACTGCTAAGAACTATGATGGTCGTGTTATTGTTGTTGATTCTAATTATGTTAGTTGTCCAATGATTGTAATGCTAGAAATGGTAGCTGATATGTTATCTAAAGGTTATACTAGTTTAGAATGTAAATCTATGTTAGAAAACGATTCATATTTATTAGCTATCCTTATACCTGAGAATTTAACTACTTTAAAGAATGGTGGTAGAATTTCACCTGCAGCTGCCTCTCTTGCAGGTTTATTAAAGATAGTTCCTCTTTTAAAGGTAGATCATGGCGCTATTGATATTGTTACTAAAGTTAGAACATTATCTAAAGCTTATAAAACAGGTATTGAGTATATTACTAAGGATATAGATCCAGCAGATTATATTTGGATGATTATTGATGCTGATAATCCTAGTGCTAGTGCTATACTTAAAGAACAATTAGAATCAGTTGTAAAGCAACCAGTTCTTGTTAGAAACTTTAGAGCTGTAATCACTTCACATACAGGACCAGGAACAATCGGTTTTGGTAGAATAAAAAAGATTAAATATTA
>JAVXTN010000072.1:0-5921 GCA_036642635.1 Erysipelotrichaceae bacterium | reverse complement strand
TATTTCGAATTGTGCATCACCTTTAGGTTCTTCTTCATAACCACCAACACTAGTTTTACTTCCTGCTGATATTTTATTAGCTACTATCCCTATAGTATTATCTCTAAAGTGTGCATTTTCTCTTGTAGATATTGATAATGTAGCGAATGGCAGGAATATACGATAAGCTAACATAACCTGTAATAACTGTCTTTCGTGTACATCCTTAGAGTTATTCTCATCATGATTAATAAACGGACGTAAACGTGGTACCGAAAAAGAAAGATCAGCATGGGGATATTCCCTTTGAAGGTACAACGCATGGAGTCCGGCACAATAAGCATCTTTTCTAAAATCATCTAAACCTAAAAGAGCGCCAATACCAACACCACGCATACCAGCTTTGATAGCTCTTTCTTGAGCATTAAAACGGAAAGCAAAATCCTTTTTAGGACCAGATACATGGACTTCATCATATTTTTTAGTGTTATAAGTTTCTTGGTAAATACTAACAAAGTCAGCACCACGTCTTTGAAGATAAGCATAACCTTCTTCACTTAGTGGATATATTTCAATCCCAATTGTAGAAAAATACTTCTTAGCAAGTTCAACAGCATCACCAATATACTCAACACTAGACGCTTGCTCAGATTCGCCAGTTAAAATTAATATTTCCTTAATACCAGTAGCAGAAATAAATTTATATTGCTGCTCAATCTCAGATAAAGAAAGCTTAGCACGATGAATTTTATTAGTACAATTAAAACCACAATAAACACAATGATTAACACAATAGTTAGCTATATATAAAGGAGCATAAATACTAACACTATTACCACAATGAAGAGAAGTCAAGACCTTAGCTTTTTGCGCCATCTGCTCTAAATAATTTAGAGCAATTGGCGATAATAAGGCAGCATAATCATGCTCATTTAAAACTTGTTTGGATAAGGCTGTTTGTACGTCTATGTCGCTGAATTGGTCAAAATTTATAGAGGTATGAGCAGCTAATACTTTAGACATTATATTCATATTAGTACCTAATCATTTAAGAAGCCAGTTAATGGGGAACTAGCTTCACCTTTATCAAGGACACGACCTAGACCAGCTAAATAAGCATTTCTACCAGCAATGATTGCTTCTTTAAAAGCAGTTGCCATAAGAGCCGGATCACTAGCACTAGCAACAGCAGTATTAATAAGACATGCTGAAGCACCAAGTTCCATAGCTAAACAAGCATCACTAGGTTTACCAATACCGGCATCTACAATTATAGGCAAATCAATTTCTTCAATAAGAATTTTTATAAAATCTTTAGCAAGTAAACCACGATTAGAACCAATAGGAGCAGCTAAAGGCATAATAGCTGCAGCACCAGCTTCCTTTAAAGCACGTGCTGTATAAAGATCAGCACTAACATAAGGTAAAACGACAAAACCTTCAGCAGCTAAAATTCTAGTAGCCTCAACAGTAGCATTATTATCAGGAAGTAAATATTTACTATCCCTAATAATTTCAATTTTAATGAAATCACCACAACCAAGTTCTCTAGATAAATGAGCAATACGAACTGCCTCATCAACACTTCTAGCACCACTAGTATTAGGCAATAATACAGTATCACTAGGAATCATATCAAGAATATTAGCATCACCAGCATTATTAGCTCTTCTCAATGCTAAAGTAACTAGTTGAGTACCACTAGCATTTATAATTTCAGCAGTCTTATCTAAAGAAAATTTACCAGTACCAAGTAAAAACCTAGAAGTGAATTCATGGTTATTCAATTTTAATATATCAGACATATTTTAACTCCCTCTCGCATATAATGCGTACAATAGTATGAGCCATATGAGCAGAACAAAGCATAACTCTAGTAGCTAACATACCTTCCTCCAAAGAAGAGGAACTATCTCCACAAACATATAAATTCTTAAAACTTCTAGTAGTAACAATACTATTACTAGAATGAACACCAGCCATACCATTACCACTAACAACAATCTTATTATTAACTAACATAGTATTAATAAATATAGCCTTACTAATAGGACTATCTAATGCTTCACAAACAACATTACAACAATTAAAAATAATAGGCATGTTAGCTTCATCAAGAGCAACTTGATGAAGCTCAACAATAATTGAGGGATTAATCTCCTCAATTAATTGTTTAAGTGCTTCGCACTTAGACATGCCTAATTGAGATAAACGAAAGGCTTGGCGATTTAAGTTAGTGATTTCGACTACGTCGAAATCAACTAACGTTAAATGCTTAACACCACTACGAGCTAACATAATAGCAACATTAGAACCCAAGCCACCACAACCAGCAATGCCAACATGAGCTTTAGATAAATAATTCACTGTATTCTTAGGATTACGTAAATACATTTCCTCCATCTTTAACCACCACCAAAGAAACAAACTATTTCTAAGACATCATTATCTGATAAAATAGTTGAAGTAAAATTAACTTTAGGAATTATTACACCATTAATTTCAACAGCTAATGTTTTAATATCATAATTATTAAAATTTAGAAAATCTATTAAAGTACAAGGTTCCTTCAAAGCATATTCTTTAGCATTTACTTTCATATATTATATCCTTTCTAAACTAAAAAAAATCAAAGCGAAGTGATTTGATTTATGTTTAACATTATAAAAAGGTTAGCATAAGAATCTCCCTTCGTCGGTCTTAACCGTACAGGTTCCATGAGTAAGAAGTAACACTTCATTCTCAGCCACTTATAGTGGCTCCCCAGTTCTATTTGATTATTTAGTTTTCAAGTAATTATAGGCATATAAAATATAAAAGTCAATCTTTATGAAAAATTAATGTATGAAAGAAAAAAGTAAAAGTACGCAAAAATGTAACTGCTTAACTAAATAATCATAATAATGCTTTAATATTCTTTTTTTTACATTAAAATAGGGCTAAACTATTGATTTAAAGTTGAAAAAAAGTTATTATTTAACTACCGTGTTAGAAAAGGAGAATTAACATATGAAATTAAAAAAGATTTGTACACTTGTTTGTACAATGGTTATGTGTATTGGATTACTAGGAGGATGTAGTAGTTCAACTGATAGTAGTAAAATTAGAATTGGTATTGTTCAACATATGGAACATCCAGCATTAGAAGCTTCTAAAGAAGGATTCTTAGAATACTTTAAATCTAAGGGATATGATGAAACTAAGATTGAATTTATCGTAAAAAACGCACAAGGAGATACTGCTACAGATGATATGATAGCAACTCAATTTGCTAATGATAATGTAGACCTTGTATTCGCAATAGCTACACCAGCAGCCCAATCTGCGTACAAAGCGACTAAAGATAAAAAGATCCCTGTAGTATTTACAGCAGTAACTGATGCTAAAGAAGCAGGTATAGTTTTATCTAATGAAAAACCAGGGGAAAATGTAACTGGTGTTAGCGATGCAGCACCATTAGAACAACAACTAAAATTAATTCGTAGTTTATTACCAAATGCTAAGAAAATCGGTATGATTTATAATACTGGAGAAGTTAATGGTAAACTACAAGTAGAACAAGTACAAAAATTAGCACCAAGCTTAGGCTTTGAAGTAGTAATTCAAGGAGTTGCAGCATCTACAGAAATTACTAGTGCAGCAGAACAACTTACAGGTAAAGTAGATTGCATTTATAACATTACAGATAACTTAATTGTAAATGCAACAGCTACTATAGTAGATAAAGCAAACAATAAAAATATTCCAGTATTTGCAGCAGAAGATGGACAAATGGCAGCTGGACTATTAGCAAGTGATTCATTAAGCTATAAAAAATTAGGTGAACAAGCAGGAGCACAAGCATTTGAAATATTAATCAATAAGAAAAACCCTGGAGAAATGCCAGTAGAAACCGCAAAAGAAACAAGTCTATATATAAATAAGAAAGTAGCTGAAAAGTTTAAAATTACAATTCCTGAAGAATTAGCAAAACGTGCAACATTCAGCGATGCTAAGTAGGAATTAAAATGTCATTTATTTTTGATGTAATAGCACAAGGATTAGCCTATGGTTTATTAGCAATTGGTGTTTATATAACTTATAAGGTATTAGATTATGCGGATCTAACAGTAGAAGGAAGTTTTCCATTTGGAGCAGCTATATGTGCTGTATGTATTACTAATGGAATGAATCCATTCCTAGCACTACCAGTAGCATTTTTATTAGGAAGTTTAGTAGGACTTGTAACAGGAATACTACATGTTAAGTTTAATATATCATCATTACTAAGTGGAATATTAGTAATGACAGGAATGTATTCAGTTAACCTAATGGTAACTGGATATAAAGCAAATATAAATTTCTTTCAATATGAAACAATCTTTACTTATGGTAAAAGATTTAGTTCAAATCCAACATTTAACTCATTATTTACTATAGGAATACTATTAGTTCTAGTAATAGTAATGAAGCTATTATTAGATTGGTTCTTAAAAACTAAATATGGATTCCTAATGAGAATAACAGGAGATAATCCACAACTAGTATCTACACTAGGAATAGATATTGGTAAAGTTAAAATAGCAGGATTAGCATTATCTAATGCATATGCAGCATTATCAGGAGCAGTAGTATGTCAATTCCTAAGATACTTTGATATAAATATATCAAAAGGTATCGTTGTTATAGGTTTAGCATCAGTAATTATAGGATTATCAGTATTTAAGAAAGTTAAATTTATTGGAGCTACTTCTGCAGTAGTTATTGGAGCAATTGGATATAGATGTGCAATAGCAGCTGCTTTAAATATGGGGTTAAATCCAAGTAATTTAAATTTAATGATGGTAATACTATTTATCATTGTATTAGTAGTAACTAATAATTCATTAAAACAAAAGATTATTAGCTTTGGAAGTAGAGGTGATTCAAATGGCAATTCTTAAATTAGAAAATATTCATAAAACGTTTAATCAAGGTCTTGCTAATGAAGTAGTTCTATTTGAAGGATTAAATGTAGAAATAGAAAAAGGTGAATTTGTAACTATTATTGGATCTAATGGTAGTGGTAAATCAACTTTCTTTAATATAGTATCTGGAAGTATTATTCAAGATAAAGGTAAGATAGAATTTAATGGTAAAGATATTTCTCGTTTACCAGAACATAAGAGATCTCAGTTTGTAGGACGTGTATTTCAGGATCCTATGAAGGGGACTGCTCCTTCTTTATCTATATTAGAAAATATGTCTATGGCTTTTAATAAAGGTAAATCTTATAACTTAACTAAAGGTGTAGATAAATCATTAACTGGTAGATTTCAAGAAGAGTTAGCTGGTATGCAATTAAATTTAGAAAATAAACTAGATATAAAAGTAGGTAGTTTATCAGGGGGACAAAGACAGTCATTATCATTATTAATGGCTACAATGATTAAACCTGATTTACTTTTATTAGATGAACATACAGCAGCTTTAGATCCTAAGACTAGTGATTTGATTATTAATTTAACTGATAAAATAGTTAAAGAAAAAGAAATTACAACAATTATGATTACGCATAATTTAAAACATGCTATATCTTATGGTAATAGATTATTAATGTTCCATAAGGGTAAAGTAATTTTTGATATTAAGGGTGAAGAAAAACAAAATCTTACAGTTGAAAAACTTATTGATAAATTTAATCATCTTAATGTATTGGATGATATTGGAGATGGATTAGCTTTCAACTAAACAAAAAATAACGATTATAGTCGTTATTTTTTGTTATACTAAGATTAGCAATCTTTTATAGGAGGTATATCATGTTAGTTATCGATCAATTAATTATCAATCTCATTAATAATATAATTTGTGTTCCACTTACCATCTTTTTTACATTTGTAACTCATTTAGGAGATTATCTTAATGTTTGGATTATCATTGGTTTCATTTCTTTATTTATTATTGCTTATCGTAAGATGGGT
>JAVXTN010000071.1:0-5987 GCA_036642635.1 Erysipelotrichaceae bacterium | reverse complement strand
ACCATCAGCATCAAATATTGCTGCTTTCATTTAAATTATCTCTCTTAATATATTATTAAATGATTTTATAGTATTAGGTATATTATCACTACTTAATATAGCACTAACTACTGCTACTCCACTTATACTAGTTTTACTAAGTAATTTAATATTATCTAAACTAATTCCCCCTATAGCTATAGTAGGTATCTTTACACTATTACATATATTACTTAATGTATTTATACTTACATCATTAGCATCATTCTTTGTATTAGTAGGAAATATAGCTCCTACTCCTAAATAACTAGCACCATTCTTTTCAGCTTCTAATGCTTGTTCTAGATTTTGAGCACTTACTCCTAATATCTTATTAGGTCCTAATAGTTTACGAGCCTCACTAACATCTATATCATTTTGTCCTATATGAACACCATCAGCATTAATCTTTATAGCTAATTCTACATTATCATTAATTATAAAAGGAACATGATAAGCTTTACATAACTTTTGTATTAGTTTAGCTTCTTCTAAGAATTTATCATAACTTAAATCTTTTTCTCTTAATTGTATACAAGTAACTCCATAATCTAAACATTGTTTTAATACATCATAAAGTTTACGTCCTTCTAACCAACTACGATCACTTACTAAATATAATTGTAAATAACTATTATTTATACTCAATTTTAATTCCTCCCTTTAATTTATCATTATTCATTTTACTTACTTCATCTATTAAATTAATTTTAAAACTAGCATTACCTTTAGCATTTAAACTAGCTAATTCTCCACAATACCCATACATTGCTACAGCAGCAGCTACTGCTTCTAAATAATCTTCTTCTTTATTAGCTCCTAAATATACTGCTATTATACTACCTAACATACATCCAGTCCCACTAACATCACTCATCTTACTACTACCATTCTTTACTATATAAGCATTACTATCATTAGCTATTATATCGCTACTACCACTAATAACAACAATACTACCAGTCTTTTTAGCTAAATCTTTAGCAATACATATTCTATCTTCTATACTATTACTTAAATCATCTTCATTAGCATCAACCCCACTAGTACTACCAACTCTACTATTAATCATTTTAATTTCAGATATATTACCTTTAATAACACTAAATTTAATATCTTCTAATAATTTAAAAGTAATATTATTACGTAATATAGAAGCTCCACAACCAACAGGATCTAAAACTATAGGATGCTTTAATTCATTAGCTCTTTTACTTGCTATAAACATAGACTCTATAGTTCTTTTATTTAAAGTACCTATATTAATTAAATTACTACTACATATACTAGTAATTTCTTTAACTTCTTCTATTTCATCAGCCATAATAGGAGAACCACCACAAGCTAATATAATATTTGCACAATCATTAACAGTAACATAATTAGTTATACAATGAACTAAAGGTTTATTCATAACTATATTATTAAATATCTTTTTAAACATATATATTCCTTCTTTCTATAATATATAAAGTTTAGCATTATATCAAAATATTAGCAATGTTACATTTATGTTATATACTATATATAATTTATGATTTATACTATATAGGTACTATTTATGTACAGGAGGTATACATGCTTAATATAAAGAATCTTAGAAAAAGTTATACTACAGGTACATTTACTCAAATAGCTTTAGATGATGTTACTCTTAGCTTTAGAGAAAATGAATTTGTTTCTATTTTAGGACCTAGTGTTTCTGGTAAAACTACATTTTTAAATATTATTGGTGGTTTAGATCGTTATGATTCAGGTAATTTAATTATAAATGGTAAAGAAACTAAATTCTTTAAGGATAATGATTGGGATGCTTATAGAAATAATTCTATTGGTTTTATATTCCAAAGTTATAATCTTATTAATCATTTAAGTATTATTGATAATGTTGAAATGGGTATGACTTTAAGTGGTATAGATGCTAAAATTAAAAAAGAAAAAGCTATTAGTGTTTTAACTAGAGTTGGTTTAAAAGATCATATGCATAAGAAACCTAATCAATTAAGTGGTGGTCAAATGCAAAGAGTTGCTATTGCTCGTGCATTAGCTAATGATCCTGATATTATTTTAGCTGATGAACCAACCGGTGCTTTAGATACTAAAACAAGTATTCAAATAATGGAATTAATTAAAGAAATAGCTATAGATAAATTAGTAATCATGGTTACTCATAATCCTTCTTTAGCTACTGAATATTCTGATCGTGTAGTTAGTTTTAAAGATGGTAAAGTAATAGATGATACTAATCCATTTACAGCTAATAATGAACCAACTAACTATACTTTAAAGAAAACTAGTATGTCATTCTTTACAGCTTTAAAGTTATCATATAAGAATATATGTACTAAGAAAGGAAGAACTGCATTAACTGCTATAGCTTCTAGTATAGGTATTATAGGAATAGCTATAATATTATCATTATCTAATGGATTTAAAAAACAAATAGATACTTTTGAAAGTAATACATTATATAATTTTCCTATAATTATAGCTCCTTCAGCTCAAGATTTGGATGCAATGTTATATGAAGGTGATGAAGTAATAAACCTTGATCCTAAAGCAGAAGAAATGCCTAAAGATAATAAGATAGTAGGGTTTAATCCAAATACTAATTCTAATATTCATAATAATAAATTAAATGATGAATACTTTAATTATATATCTAAGATTGATCAAAAACTAATTGATGGTGTAGCTTATACACGTAAATTACAAATAAATTTATTATATAAAGGAGATACTATTAAACAAGTAGATGCACAAAAAGTAGGTTTTAATGCATTACCTGATTCTAATAATAATGAACCTAAATATATAGAAAAGAATTATGATCTATTAGAAGGAACTTATCCTAAAGAAGCAACAGATCTAGTATTAATAATAGATAAAAATAATCGTTTAGATTATAAAGATATTAATGAATTAGGTTTTAATATTAAACCTACTGAAAAGATAGATATTAAAGATGTAGTAGGAAGAGAATATAAGATTGCTTCTAATAATGATTTCTATAAAGAAGCAGGACCAGTATTTGTTCCTAATATTACTCAAGAAGAATTAAGTACTACTTATAATTCTAATAATAGTATTAGTGTTAAAATAGTAGGAGTAGTAAGAGCTAAAGAAGAAGTAAAGATGGAGATACTTCCAACTGGTATTGCTTTCTCTAATAAATTACAAGATTTAATGTTAGTTAATGCTAAAGATTCTAATATTGTTAAAGCTCAATTAGATGCTGACTACAATGTATTTGATGGTAAGAAGTTTACTAAGGTTACTAATGAATATGAAGCAGCAGGTTCTATGCAAGAACAAATGTGGTCACATGGAACACAACAGCAACAAGCCCTTAGTAAAGATGATATATTAGTAGCAATAGGAGCTAAAGATATTCCTCAAATTACATCTATATATCCAGCAGATTTTGAATCTAAAGATAATGTTATAGAATATTTAGATGCTTATAATAAGGATAAGGATAAAGCTGATAAGATTTTATATCAAGATCAAGCTAAAATGATGGCAGATATGTCTGGTAGTATTATGGATGGTATAACAATGGTACTTGTTGCCTTTGCTTCAGTATCATTAGTAGTATCATTAATTATGATTGGAATTATAACTTATATTTCTGTATTAGAACGTACTAAGGAAATAGGAGTACTTAGAGCTTTAGGTGCTCGTAAAAAAGATATTACAAGAGTATTTAATGCTGAAACATTTATTGTTGGTTCTTTATCTGGTTTACTTGGTATCTTAATTGCTTATCTATGTACATTCCCTATTAATGCTATAATTTATTTTGGAACTGAATTAGAAAATGTAGCACAACTAGATCCTGTACATGCTATTACTTTAGTAGTATTAAGTGTTTCTCTTACTGTTCTTGGTGGTTTATTACCTGCAAGATATGCTAGTAAGAAAGATCCTGTAGAATCATTACGTAGTGAGTAACAACCACATATTTCTATTACTTCACTCATATATAAAAAAAGATGACTCTTATAAGAGTCATCTTTTTGTTAAGGTTTGTTTGGATCTTTTGGCTTACTAGGATCTGTTGGATCTACTGGTTTAGTTGGATCTGTTGGATCTACTGGTTTACTAGGATCTGTTGGATCTACTGGTTTAACTTGTTTTACTAATGAGTTTACTGCATTATTTAAGTTATCAGTTACTTTAGTATATTCTTCTTTAGTTAAACTGCTCTTATTAGCCCCTTGAGCGTTAGCTATAGCGTTATTTAATATAGCTAGTGATTCTGGTGTATATACATCACTTTGGGTTAGCAGAGCTTGAGCATTAGCTATATCAGTACTTAATAATTTAGAATAATCTTCTTTACTAGGTTCTTTAGGATCTTCTTTACCTGGATCTACAGGTTTAGCTTCAGTTTCATCATCATCTTCTGTATTCTTTAAATGATACTTACTTACATCATCTCCTAAATATAGCATATTAGCCACATTAGGTAACTTAGTTTTATGTTTACTACTTAAATCATTTAAATCAAAACCAAAGTCTGAGAAGTTCAATGGTTTACTCATTTGATCATATATATCTAATAACTTTTGTAGATCTGGTTTACTTAATAATTGTACACTTAATTCTTCATGTGGATAATTAGCTGTTATTAACATATCTCCAGCTGCTTCTACTGTATAACTTGACATTGTCCATGGTTTAATATCTTTTAATTGTGCTTTAACAAATCCTTGTATTGCATTAGTTGGCATATTAGTTACTACATAAGTTGGTGCATCACTTAATACTTTATCTATCTTACTCATTCCTTCTAATGATAATACTTTATTAATCATTGCTTGGATTAATCTTTGTTGTGCTCTTGTTCTTCCTACATCTCCATATCCTTCTGTATGTCTATGTCTAGAATATGCTAATGCTTGTTCTCCATCTAAATGTTGTTGTCCTTTTTTTAAACATATCTGATTTACAAATGATCTTTCTGAATCTTGTTCACAGAAGTCTAACTCAACATCAGCATCTACTCCACCTAATGAATCTACTATTTTTAATACTGATGTAAAGTTCATTTTAACATAGAAGTCCATTTTTAATCCTGTAAAGTTTTCTACTGATTTTACTGTTTCTTCTATTCCTACTATTCCTAAATGTGTTAATTTATCTGGCATATTATTTATTGCTGTATTTGGTACATATGCATCTCTTGGGAATGATACCATTTGGATATGTTGTGCTACTGGATTAACTATCAAGATCATACATACATCACTTCTTGAGTTTACTCCTGGATCATCTCCACTTACATCTATTCCACTTACAAATACTGTAAATGTTTCTTTAGTTATATCTTTTTTACTATTACTAGCATTCATTGTTTTCTTCTTACCATATTGTTTTACTACTGTTATTCCATCTTTAAATTCTGTATTTGATTCTCCTAATGTACTCATATAAGAATTAGTCATAATCATTGCATCTATTTTACCACTCATTAAATCTTTAGCCATTGTACTATAATCACTCATTTCTATGTAATTAATTCCTTTAGTTTCTTTATTTAATTCTTTTTGTGCAAACTCACTATTTTCTTTATCAAATCCATTTTGGAATGCTATTTTTTTATTATTTAATTCAGCCACATCTTTTATCTTAGAATCTTTTTTAACTATTATTGATACATACTCTGTTGTTATTGTATCTCCTGATAAACTTTGAATAGATGTAGTTATTGTTCCTACAAATGTTCCTCCAAATATAAGTAGTCCACATAATAATAGTGTAAATATTCTTTTAATATATTTTACCCATTTATTCATTCTTAAGAATGATGATAATAGTAATATTAAGTATATTAAACTTAATATTACTATTCCTATAATTAAGTAGTCTTCTGGTATCATATTAAATTCATAGCATCTATATATAGCATATATCATTGATCCTAGCATTAGTGTATATATTAATATGTCTACTTTATATTTCTT
>JAVXTN010000070.1:0-6002 GCA_036642635.1 Erysipelotrichaceae bacterium | reverse complement strand
GTTCAAAGCATCCAAAAATCATTAAAAGAACTATCAGAAAAAATAAGTAAAGCTCAAATACTAATGCTAGCAGGAGGATTCTCAAGTGGAGATGAACCAGATGGAAGCGGAAAGTTTATAGCAAATGTACTAAGTAATGAATTAATAAATAATGCAGTACAAACACTATTAAATAATGATGGATTAATACTAGGAATATGTAATGGATTCCAAGCACTAATTAAGTCAGGATTATTACCATATGGAGATATAACAAAATTAAACAGTGACTCTCCAACATTATTTAGAAATGATATAAACAGACATGTATCTAAAATAGCTACAACTAAAATAACAAGTAATAAGTCACCATGGTTAGCAGATATAGAAGTAAATGAAGTACATAAAATTGCAATGTCACACGGAGAAGGAAAATTTGTAATTAGTGAAACTAATGCAAAAGAACTATTTGAAAACGGACAAGTAGCAACACAATACACAGATCTAGAAGGAAATCCAACAATGAATGGAGAATACAACATAAATGGATCAAGCTACGCAATAGAAGGAATAACTTCAAAAGACGGAAGAATATTTGGTAAAATGGGACACAGTGAAAGATATGAAGAAGGACTATTTAAGAACATAGAAGGAAACGCAGAACAAAACATCTTTAGAAACGGTATAAATTATTTTAAAAAATAAAAGGAGCGGCATATATGAAACTAGAAAAAGACTATTTTTTATCAGGTAAAATCAATGAGGAATGTGGAGTATTTGGAATTTACAACAATCAAGATGCAGCATCATTAGCATACTTTGGTTTACACGCATTACAACACCGAGGACAACAAGCAGCAGGGATAGCAGCAACAGACGGTGGAGTTATAAATTGTGTTAAAGATAAAGGATTATTAGCAGAAGTATTTAATCCAAGTATATTAGAAACATTACCAGGTAAACATTCAATAGGACATGTTAGATACTCTAAACAACAAGATAATCTAATAGAGAATGTACAACCAATTATGGTAAGAGCACATACTGGAGAATTTGCAGTAGCCCATAATGGTCAAATAGTTAATGCAGCAGAATTAAAAGAAGAATTAGAAAAAGCAGGAAGTATCTTTCAAGGAAACAGTGATTCTGAATTAATAGCACATTTTATACAAAATGAAACAGGAACATTTGTAGAAAAGATAATGAAAGCATGTCAAAGATTTGAAGGAGCCTATGCCTTTATAATAATGACAAAAGACTGTATGTATGCAGTAAGAGATAAAAATGGATTAAGACCATTAGCATTTGCTAAACTAGAAGAAGGATATGCTATATCTTCTGAAACATGTGCATTTGATATAGTAAATGCAGAATATATAAAAGATGTAGAACCAGGAGAAGTAATAAGAATAGCTAAAGATGGAGTTAAATACTTTAAATATACTAAAGAAACACAACATAAGATGTGTGCAATGGAATATATATACTTTGCAAGACCTGATTCTAATATAGATGGAATTAATGTACATACAGCAAGAAGACTATCAGGAAGAACATTAGCAAGTGTAGAAACAGAAGAAGCAGATATAGTAATAGGAGTACCAGATTCATCTTTATCAGCAGCTATAGGGTTTGCAGAACAAAGTGGATTACCTTATGAAATAGGATTAATTAAAAATAGATATGTAGGAAGAACATTTATACAACCTACACAGAAACAAAGAGAACGTGGAGTAAGAATGAAACTATCAGCTGTTAAAAGCATAGTTAGTGGAAAAAGAGTATTTATGATAGATGACTCTATAGTAAGAGGAACTACATCAAAAAGAATAGTACAATTATTAAAAGAAGCAGGAGCTAAAGAAGTACATGTTAGAATTGGATCACCAGCATTAACAGATCCTTGTTTCTATGGAGTAGATACTTCATCTTATGATGAATTAATATCTGCTAGAATGAGTTGTGATGAAGTATGTAAGTTTATAGGTGCTGATTCATTAAGATTTATGACTATTGAACAAATGGAACAATCATTCTTAACTAAGAATTTATGTACATCTTGTTTTAATGGTAAATATTGTACATCATTATATAAATATGGTGATATAATAACAGAAGAAAAGAAAAGAAGAGGAAAATAAAATGAGTAATAAATATGCTGAAGCTGGAGTAAGTTTAGAAGCTGGTTATGAATCAGTTAAAAGAATTAAATCACATGTAGCAAGAACACAAACAAAAGGAGCTATGGACTCTATAGGTGCCTTTGGTGGAATGTATAACTTAGCATCAATGAATTTAAAAGAACCTATTTTAGTTTCAGGTACTGATGGTGTTGGTACTAAACTAATGGTAGCATTTGAATTAGATAAACATGATACTATTGGTATAGATGCTGTTGCTATGTGTGTTAATGATGTATTAGTACAAGGAGCTGCACCAATCTTTTTCTTAGATTATTTAGCAGTAGGTAAGAATCATCCAGAAAAGATTGAACAATTAGTTAAAGGTGTTGCTGATGGTTGTGTATTATCAGAATGTGCTTTAATTGGTGGAGAAACTGCTGAAATGCCTGATATGTATAATGAAAAACATTATGATATAGCTGGTTTCTGTGTAGGAGCAGTAGATAAAGATAAACTTATTGATGGTTCTAAAGTTAGTATTGGAGATGTATTAATAGGTTTACCATCAAGTGGTTGTCATTCTAATGGATTCTCTTTAATTAGAAAAGTATTATTTAAAGATAATAAATTAGATATGAATAAATTCTATCCTGAATTTAATAAAACTTTAGGAGAAGAAGTATTAACTCCTACTAAAATTTATGTAAAAGCTATTAAACATTTATTTGATAAAGTTCAAATTAATGGTGGTTCTCATATTACTGGTGGTGGTTTCTTTGAAAACTTACCTCGTATGTTAAAAGATGGTCAAGGTGTTAGTATTGATATTAAGTCTTTTCCTAAAAAACCTATCTTTGAATTAATTGCTAAATTAGGTAATATAGAAGAAAAAGAAATGTACAATGTATTTAATA
Source organism: Erysipelotrichaceae bacterium (assembly GCA_036642635.1). Lineage (GTDB taxonomy): Bacteria > Bacillota_I > Bacilli_A > Erysipelotrichales > Erysipelotrichaceae > JAVWHP01. The sequence goes on along the minus strand of JAVXTN010000070.1, from coordinate 2,986 downwards.
TGGGTATTGGATTTGTAGTATGTGTTAATCCTAAAGATGCACAAAAAACTATCGACCTATTAAAAGAAATTGGTGAAGAAGCTTACCAAATTGGTACAGTAACTGATAGTGGAAATGTAGATCTACAATGGTAAAAATAGCAATTTTTGCAAGTGGAAGCGGAACTAACTTTGAAAACATTGTTAATTGTATTAGCAATGGAACAATTACTAACGCTTCTGTTGCATTACTAATTGTTGATAAAGAAAATTGTTTTGCTATAGAAAGATCTAAAAATTTAAATATACCCTATTGTTATGTTAATCCTAAAGCTTTTATTAATAAAGCAGAATATGAAAAACAAATATTAATTAAACTAAAAGAAAGAAATCATTAAAATTATAGATAGGAGACTAAACTAAAAGAATTTAATATAGATCTTATAGTATTAGCAGGTTATATGAGAATAGTAGGTAATACTTTATTAGATGAATATCCTAATAAAATATTAAATATACATCCAGCTTATTTACCTAGTTTTCCTGGTAGACATGGTATCTTAGATACATATGAAGCTAAAGCAGAATTTGGTGGAGTAACTGTTCATTATTTAGATGAAGGAATAGATACTGGTTGTATTATTAAACAAGAAAAAGTATATATTAAACCTGAATGGACATTAGAAGAATTTGAAAAGCATATACATGCTTTAGAATATGATCTATATCCAAGAGTTATAAATGAAGTATGTAATAAATTTAATTTATAGAAAGTGAGAAACAATATGAAAAGAGCATTAGTATCTGTATCTAACAAAGATAACCTAGTAGAATTTGTTAGTGGACTTGTTGAATTAGGTTATGAAATTATTTCAACTGGAGGAACAAAGAAAGCTTTAGAAGCCAATAATATTAAAACTATTGGTATTTCAGAAGTAACTAATTTCCCAGAAATTATGGATGGAAGAGTTAAGACTCTACACCCTAATGTTCATGGAGCACTACTATGTGTTAGAGATAACCCTAGTCATGTACAACAACTATTAGATAACAAAATAGATTTTATAGATTTAGTATGTGTTAACTTATATCCTTTTAAAGAAACAGTATTAAAAGAAGGAGTATCACATGAAGAAATTATAGAAAATATCGATATCGGTGGACCAAGTATGTTAAGATCTGCTTCTAAAAACTATAAATTTATACCAGTAATTTGTGACCCTAAAGATTATGAATTAGTATTAAATGAATTAAAAACTAATGGAGAAACAACATTAGAAACAAGAACAAATCTAGCAGCTAAAGTATTTAGACATACAGCAAGCTATGATACTATGATAGCATCATACTTAACAGAGAAAACTAATAATAAGTTTCCAGAAACTTATACAGTTACTTATGATAAAGTACAAGACCTTAGATATGGAGAAAATCCACATCAAGAAGCAGCATTCTATAAGAATATGAATCCTAAATATTCTATGGCTAATGCTAAACAGTTACATGGTAAAGAATTGTCATATAATAATATACAAGATGCTAATGCAGCTATTGAAATATTAAAAGACTTTAAAGAACCAGCTGTTATAGGATTAAAACATATGAATCCTTGTGGAGTAGGTATAGGAAAGAATATAGATGAAGCATGGGATAAATGCTATGAAGCAGATCCTACTAGTATATTTGGAGGAATAGTAGCTACTAATCAAACTATTAATTTAAATACTGCTAATAAACTACATGATATATTCTTAGAAATTATTATTGCTCCAAGTTATGATGAAGATGCTTTTGAAGTATTAGCTAAGAAAAAGAATATTAGATTATTAACATTAGATACTAATTTAGAAACTAGTAATAAGATGAAGATTACTAATGTTAATGATGGTTTATTATTACAAGATTTTGATCTTAAACAAACTAGTCCTGAAGAATGTACATGTGCTACTAAACGTGTTCCTACTGAAGAGGAAATGAAACAATTAATGATGGCTTGGAAGATAGTTAAACATGTTAAATCTAATGCTATAGTATTAGTTAAAGATAGTATGAGTGTTGGAGTAGGTGCTGGACAAATGAATAGAGTAGGTGCTGCTAAAATAGCTATAGAACAAGCTGGAGATAAAGCTAAAGGATCTGTAATGGGATCTGATGCATTCTTCCCTATGGCTGATACAGTTGAAGCAGCAGTAGCTGCTGGAGTAACTGCTATTATACAACCAGGAGGATCTATTAAAGACCAATTATCTATAGATGTATGTAATGCTAATAATATAGCAATGCTATTTACTGGAGTAAGACATTTTAAACATTAATATAACTAAAAAGATGGTATACCATCTTTTTTATTATATAGTAAGGAGTAAATATGAAAACTAAAGTAACTAATATCCTAAACATATCTTTTATAACAATATCTATAATTATACTATTATTAACTTATAATTATATCCCTAATAAACTACCAACTCATTATGATTTTTTTGGTAACCCAGATGCGTGGGGAGATAAATCAAGCATCTGGGTTATAATAATAGTAGTTATAGTACTTAATATAATTCTTCATATAGTAGGAATGTTCCCTCAAACTTGGAACATTCCTATAGAACTTAATGATAGTAATAGATCTATAGTATATGAATTATTATCTAATATGTTATCAGTACTAAGATTAGAAATGACTATTATGTTTATTAGTTTCTTATATTTTGAGATAACATTACTTAGGTTACCTACTTTTAGTCTTATATTCTTTTTATCATTAATCTTTTCTACAATAGTTTTATATATGGTTAAGATTTATAAACATAAGATTTAATTTTATAAGTGACTATTTATATTCTTATTTCTTTTATAAGATTATATACTAATTATCATGTATCACTTTTAAGCAATTTTACTATTTATTAGATTGTTTAAACTGATTAAATAGCTAAAATGTGTGACATAATCTAAAGTGTTGAACTAAGGAAAAGTGTCTCACGTCAATAAATTGTCTCATCACTCAA
>JAVXTN010000069.1:0-6102 GCA_036642635.1 Erysipelotrichaceae bacterium | reverse complement strand
TGAGCAATTTAAGCTTATTTTTGTTATAATGATAATATTATTATTTATTAAAGCCTAGTTGTTAGATTAAGGACTATATAGTATAATAATAAAGAAAGGTGATTTTATGAAAAAAAGCCATATATTAACGTTAGTAGGAATACTTATAGTAGATCAAATAAGTAAGTTTATAGTAATGAATAATATAGATGTTTATCAAAACATAGAAGTAATTAAAGGATTCTTTAGTTTAACTTATGTTAGAAATACAGGTGCTGCTTGGAGTATAATGGAAGGGAATATGATATTCTTTTACATAATAAGTATAGTAGCATTAATAACTATGATAGGATTTTATAGAAATGCAAGTGATCAAGATAAATATACAAAGATAGGTATTACCTTAATGATAAGTGGTACTATAGGTAATTTAATAGATCGAGTATTTCTACAATATGTAAGAGATTTTTTGAGCTTTATAATATTTAATTATGATTTCCCAGTATTTAATGTAGCTGACATGGCATTATGCATTGGAGTAGGATTTATACTATTACAAATATACTTAGAAAGCTATGGAAGGGCGATAAAATGAAAAATATAAAATGGATTATAACAGAAGAAGAAGAGAAACAAAGAATAGATAAGTTTATGTCTACTAAAGAAGATGGATTTTCTAGAAGTAGAAGTCAAAAATTAATAGATGATGAAATGGTTTTAGTAAACTCTAAAGTAGTAAAAAATAACTATAGAGTTAAAGTTGGAGATACGATTGAAGTAAGCTGTCCAGATGATGAAGAATGTATAGCATTACCTGAACAAATGGACTTAGACGTTATATATGAAGATAGTGATGTAATAGTAGTTAATAAACCTAAAGGGATAGTTGTACATCCATGTGCAGGATATTTAACAGGAACACTAGTAAATGGATTATTAGGACACTGTACAGACCTATCAGGAATAAATGGAGTATTAAGACCAGGGATAGTACATAGAATAGATAAAGATACTAGTGGACTATTAGTAGTAGCTAAGAATGATAAAGCACATCAAGCATTATCATTACAATTAAAAGATAAAACTATGAATAGACAATACTATGCACTAGTGCATGGAGTAATAGAACATGAATTCGGAACAATAGATGCACCAATCGGAAGAGACCCTAAAGATAGACAAAAAATGGCAGTAGTAGAAGCCAATAGTAAAGACGCAGTAACACACTTTAAAGTATTAGAAAGATTTAATGATTATACATTAGTAGAATGTAGACTAGAAACAGGAAGAACACATCAAATAAGAGTACATATGCAATATATAAAACATCCAGTAGTAGGAGATCCTAAATATTCATATAGAAGAACAATGGACTGTGATGGACAACTATTACATGCATTTAGATTAACTTTTGTACATCCAACAACTAATGAAACAATGAGTTTTGAAGCACCAAGACCAAAAGACTTTGAAGATGTGCTAAAGGAATTAAGAACGAAAGGATGATAAAATGAAGTTTTCAAAAAATGATGTCTATGCAATACAACTAATGTATTATTTTATGAAACAACAAGAATACCAAGTAGTAAGCGTAAGACAAAATAAACATGATATATGGTTAGCTAATCCTAAAAGAGAAGAATTACCAGTAATACATATAAACAGTAAACCAGTATTTAATGAAAATGAAGAAACCAAGTATGTTCAAAACGTATATAGAGCTGTATTAGATCTAATACAAAGAGAAGGAAAACTATTAAATATTAATACTATAGATATAGACTTTAAATTAGATAATCCAGCAATAGAAGAAATAGAAATGTGGAATGAACATATAAGTGATGAAACAATAAAAGAATCATTTAATGGAATAGAAACAGCAATAAAAGAAGTAGATGAAACTAAAATACAAGAAGAATTTGCAAAAACAACAATAGAAATAGAAAGAATAACTAAAGCAAAAAGAAAAGAAGAAATGAAAAAGAATAGATTTATACCTAAAGTAAGTATAGTATTTATACTAATATGTTGTATAGCATATGGGATAGAAGGAACACTTATAAATCATTATGGATTTGATATGGGTATAATATTAAGTGGAGCAATGTATAAACCATTAATGATAGTTAATGGAGAATGGTATAGAATGCTAAGTGCAGGATTTTTACATTTAAATTTATTTCATTTATTTATGAATACTATAGCTTTATATAATATGGGAACTATAGCAGAAAGAATGTATAATAAAAAACAATATGTATTTATATTGTTGATGTCTATATTAATGGGTAATGCATTATCTTTTATAGCTAATGGAAATGTTATAGCATTAGGTATAAGTGGTGGAGTATTTGGAGTAATGGGAGCAATGCTAGTTAATTTTATAGATACAGGAGCCTTTAAAAATAAACTATTAAGAACTAATGTTATAATGCTAGTGTTTATAAACTTCTTAATATCAATGGGACCTGGAATTGATGCATTTGGACATATAGGTGGGTTTGTAATAGGTGCTGCTTTAGGAATATTGTTTACTAAATCAGCTAAGTTACAACCATATAAAATACATGTTAATATATGTTATGCTATACTAATAGTAGTATCAATATATTTAGTATTTAATACTCATCAATTAAATAATCCTGAAGTAGAAGTAGATAAAGCTATTATTGAAACTTATAAAGGAATGGATAGAGTTGAAGAAGCTAATAAATTTAATGAAGGTTTAAAAGACTTATATAATTAAAGGAGAAATATATGAAAAGAACTAACGTATTAAATTGGGATGAATATTTTATGGGATTAGCTCATTTAAGTGCTATGAGATCTAAAGACCCTAATACACAAGTTGGAGCTGTTTTAGTTAGTAATGATAAAAGAGTAGTTGGGATTGGTTATAATGGATTTCCTAATGGCTGTAATGATGATGATTTTCCTTGGGAAAGAGAAGGAAAATCTAATGATACTAAATATCCTTATGTAGTACATGCTGAACTTAATGCTATATTAAATAGTAATAAAGACTTAAGAGGCTGTAGTATATATGTTTCTTTATTTCCTTGTAATGAATGTGCGAAAGCTATTATTCAAAGTGGTATAAAGAAGATAGTTTATGAATGTGATAAGTATTCTTTAACTGATGGTACTTTAGCTAGTAAAAGAATGTTAAAGGCTGCTAATGTAGAATTAGTTCATATGCCTAATAGAATAATATTAAATGTAAGTAAAGAGGAGAACCTAGATTAGGTTCTCCTTTTTACTTAATTTTAAGATACTCAGTATTTTTAAAATGTAATTTAGCAACATTATTTAATTCTTGATAGCTATGCTCATCAATGAATTGTTGAGCAAAGCTATCTACAGCACTATTAGCCCCTTTAGGGAATGTACAACCATATTTATCAGATAAGTTATCCATACAAGTTAAGAAGGCATAGCGAGCTATAATTGAAGCAGCAGCAACTGCTATATATTTAGATTCTGCTTTAGTTTCAAAATGTAACTTTGAATAAATATTAGATTCAGTATTAAGATAACGATAATATAAATCTTTAGCAGCAAACTGATCTACTATACATAAGTTTGGCATCTTATCTACTTTTTCACTTAAATTTATATAAGCTTTATTATGTAACAATGCTTTAATCTTATTTAAATTATTAGATTCATGTATCTTATTATATTTATTATTATCTAATATAAGTAATGAGTACTTTAACTTTTTCATTAATATAGGTGCTATCTTTAATATTAGTTTATCATTTACTACTTTAGAATCATTAACTCCTAGTTCTACTAATTCTTTATAGTTATCTTCATCTACAATAGCAGCACATACACAAACAGGTCCAAAGTAGTCTCCAGTTCCAACTTCATCGCTACCTCCCATTGGAAAAGTTTTATCTAGGTTGGTATTAATACTAGTGCTTTTATTGTTTTTGATGTTTACTTTAGTTTGACTGCTTTTAGTAGTTTTTGTATAATTTGAAGCATAAGCTTCAGCATTATCTCCTTGAAATACTACTTTTTTAGAGTTATATGCTGTTATTACACAGTCAATTCCTTTTACTTGATATTGTGCATATGGTGGTGTCTTTTTAAAGTCACCACCATTAAATTTAAGTCTTAATTCTTCAATCTCTTTAGTTGTTAATACACAAGTTATAGTTGCCATAGTATCCTCCACATCTCTTATACATATAATAGTATAACGAAACATCTTAATTAACAAGAAAAATTATGCTATAATATTGTTAGTTAAAATTTATAGGAGGTATTTTATGTTATTTCCAACTTACGCAATAGCATTTTTAAATATAGCAGTTATCTTTGTTTTAGCATTATATACATTTAGTGGTTATCGTAATGGTTTTCTTTTAAAGGTAATTAGTTGTTTTAGTATAGCTGTTTTATGTATTATAGCTTGGCTTACTTCTCCTTATATTTCTGAAGTAGTTAATATCTTTCCTAAGGAGTTTACTCCTATGATTGGTACTGTAGTAGAACCAGCTTTTTATAGTTTAATGAATCGTCTTAGTGTATTTGCTATAATGTTTATTATATTTGTTGTTTTAACTGTTCTTATTAAGCCTATTGTTAAAGCTATAGGTTTAGTACCTTTAGTTAATGAAGTTAATAAACTATTAGGTTTAATCTTTGGTTTCTTCCAAGGTTTAATAATAGTAGGTATAGTTGCTTTTATCTTTAGTACTCCTTTATTTGCTAATGGTACTTTAGTTGTTAAGAATAGTTTTCTTAAACCTGCTTATGAAGTAGGTCATAAGATCTTATTCTTTATGGATGACCAAATTATTAAAATGAATAGTATTCAGAAGATAGTTACTCCTTCTACTGAATTAAATAGTACTGATATTACTAATATAGAATCTTGGTTAACTAGTAATTATATTGGTGATGCTGAAATAAAAGCTTTTATGGAAACATTAGAGAATAGATAATATGGATAATATTAGTGTAGCTTTACAATTTGATATTATAAAAAAAGATGTTTCTAATTATGCTAGTTTTACTCCTAGTGTAGAAGCTATTTTAAATGAACACTTTAGTACTAGTAAATTAGAATTAAAGAATAATCTTAATCGTACTAGAGAAGCTTTAAGACTAAGCAATATTGATGGGTTAATTCCCATGGATAATCTTAGCGATATATCCTCTACACTACTTAAGGCTTGTAAAGGATTAACCTTAAGTAGTGTAGAATTGAATAACATTAATCGTCAGCTTAGTACAATAGATGCTATTTATAGCTATAAGAAACAAGCTACGATTAATGTTAGTTCAATATGGGAATTAATTGATTCCTTAAATAGTTTTAAAACTTTAGCTAATGAAATTAGTAAAGTAATAAAAGATGGAGCTATATTAGATAATGCTAGTAGTAAGTTAAAAGATATTAGAAAATCTATAAGTAATACTAATCAATTATTAGATGAACAAGTAGCTATCTTTATAAAAGATAATGGTAGTAGTGTAGTAGATAATATTGTAACTAAAAGAAATGATAGATTATGTATATTAGTTAAAGCTAGTGATAAAAATAGCTTTAATGGTTTTATTCATGGAGAAAGTACTAGTGGTGCTAATACTTATGTAGAACCTAGTAATTTAATACCTTTGAATAATGCTTATCAATCATTAAATAGTGAAGAAGCTAATGAGATACAAAGATTATTAAGAGAATTAAGTAGTAAAGTAGCTAAAGAAGCTTATCAGTTACAAGCTAATCAGGATACGTTAGTTGTGTTAGATGTTATCTTTGCTAAGGCAAAGTGGGGGATGAGGCATAGGGGAATTGTAGCTACGCTTAATTCCCAACAGAGATTGATGTTTAAGGATGCTAGGCATCCTTTGATAAGTGAAGATAAGGTAGTAGCTAATAACTATGAAATAACTAAACCAATAAAAGCACTGTTAGTAAGTGGATCTAATACAGGAGGTAAAAGTGTTACCCTTAAAACAATTGGACTATTTACGTTGATGAGTATGTGCGCATACCCAGTATTATGTAGTGAAGCAACACTACCACTATATGATAATATCTTTGTTAATGTTGGAGATGAGCAATCAATACAAGCTAGTTTATCAACATTCTCAGCCCATATA
>JAVXTN010000068.1:4123-6129 GCA_036642635.1 Erysipelotrichaceae bacterium | reverse complement strand
GTCCATCTACTTTAGTTATTTCAGGATATAAACTACATATAACTTTATAAGCTTCATTATGAAAATTACTTAATAAATATATTTTATATCCTTTATTCCTAAGTATTTCTAATAGTTTTATATTATCATATTTAGGTTTTAACATATTAGTCCATTCATTAAATGTTATATATATAAGTTCTTTTAATTTTGGACTTTCTTTAGCCATTAGTTCTACTACTTCTTTATAGCTTATATCTCCATTATCTAACATATCCCAGTATTTACTTTTAAATATTGCATTATATAATTTATTGGCTGTTTCTTTATCATACTTAGTGTTTAGTACTTCTAATGGAAAGAATTCTACTAAAACTTTACCTATATCAAATATTATGTTTTTTATCATGTTATAATCCTTTCAGCATTAGTATAGCAGTAGCATTATATCATAAAAATAGTATCTACTTAAGTAGATACTATTTTATTTAATATTTATTTAGTTGAGTTTACCATTAGATCACATATCTGGTTAGAGAATGCGATTGGGTCTTCTATTTCAAATCCTTCTATTAATAATGCTTGATTATATAATAGGTCTGCGTATTGTGTTACGTCTTCTTTTTTATCATAGATTGTTTTTAATGCATTGAATATTGGATGATTAGGATTAATTTCTAATATTCTTGTTGCTTTCATTCCATATGGATTGCTGTCTGGCATTTGTGCTAGTACTTTTTCCATTTCAAATGACATTCCATCTGCTGCACTTAAACATACTGGATGGCTTTTTAATCTTGTAGATATTTTAACTTCAGATACTTTATCTCCTAAAGCTTCTTTTAATTTAGTTAATAGATCTTTATTTTCTTCTACTTTTTCTTCTAGTTCTTTCTTTTCTTCTTCACTTTCAAGGTTTAAATCTCCTTGTGCTATATTTTTAAAGTTCTTTTCTTTATAAGATTGTAGAACTTGCATTACAAATTCATCTACATTATCTACAAGATATAAAATTTCATATCCTTTATCTTTTACTAATTCACTTTGTGGTAATTTATCAATTTTATCGACATTATCTCCACTAGCAAAATAGATACAGTCTTGTTTTTCATCCATTCTTGCAATATATTCATCTAAAGTAACTAATTTCTTTTCTTTAGAAGAATAGAACATTAATAGATCTTGTAGCATTTCTTTATGAATACCATAATCATTATATACACCAAACTTTATTTGTAGACCAAAGTTAGCCCAGAACTTTTCATATTCTTCTCTTTCATTTCTTAGCATTAATAATAGTTCTGATTTAATTTTCTTTTCTATTTTATTAGCTATAACTTTTAATTGGCGATCATGTTGTAGCATTTCTCTAGATATATTTAAACTTAAGTCTTGAGAATCTACTAATCCTTTAGTAAATCTAAAGTATTCAGGTATTAGTTCTGATGCTTTATCCATTATAAATACATTTCTACTATATAATTGTAATCCTTTTTCATATTCATTAGAATAGTAATTAGCTGGTGCTTTACTTGGTATATATAATAAACTAGTAAAGTTTACTGCTCCTTCTACGTTCATATGAATTACTTTTTGTGGATCTGTGTAATCATTAAATTTAGATTTATAGAAATCATTGTATTCTTCTGTAGTTATATCTGATTTAGATTTCTTCCATAAAGGAATCATAGAGTTTAGGGTTTGTTGTTCGATAACTGTTTCATACTTAGGTTGTTCTGGTTCCTTATTAGTATCATTATCCTTATCATTATCCTTATCATTATCCTTATCTTTTATAGGTTCTTCTATCTTTTTAGATACTGATATATTCATTTGAACTGGATAACGTACATAGTCAGAATATTTAGATACTAAGCGTTTAATTTCATAATCTTCTAAATAAGTATCATAGTTTTCATCATCACTATTAGGTTTTAAATGTAAAATTATAGTAGTACCATGACTATTCTTTTCACTCTTTTCTAATGTATAACCATCACTAGCATCTGAAGTCCATTTATAAGCTT
>JAVXTN010000068.1:0-4113 GCA_036642635.1 Erysipelotrichaceae bacterium | reverse complement strand
AGCTTCTTCACTACCATATTTTTTAGAATATACTTCTACTTCATTAGCTACCATAAAAGCTGAATAGAAACCAACACCAAATTGACCAATGATATCAACAGATTCATTCTTATCATCACTAGCTGCTAGTTTTTCTTTAAAAGCTAAAGACCCACTTTTAGCAATAGTACCTAGGTTATCTTCTAATTCTTCTTTAGACATACCTAAACCATTATCATCAATAGTAATAGTACGATTTTCTTTATTAGTAGTTATAAATACACGTAAATCACTTTGATTAATGTCATTTAAGTTTTCATTTAATGCTTGATAATACAGTTTATCAATAGCATCACTAGCATTAGAGATTAATTCTCTTAAGAATATTTCTTTATGTGTGTAAATAGAATTAATCATTAAATCTAATAGACGTTTTGATTCTGCTTTAAATTGTTTTTTATTACTCATAGTTCTTACCTCCGTTAGCACTCTTATAAGATAAGTGCTAATATATATTATACTAACTTATTTATATATTTCAAGTATATAATTATGTTATTTTATGTTAATGACTGTTATAACAATTTCATATAGGTTATACTATAGAAAAAGGAGGCTTATTATGGAATATATTAAGTTGAATGATAAAATTACTTTTTCTAGAATTATTCAAGGTTTATGGAGAATAGATAGTTGGAATCTTAGTGATGAAGAACTTCTAAACTTTATAAAAGAGTGTATTAAACGAGGTGTTACTACGTTTGATATTGCTGAAATTTATGGTAATTATGAATGTGAAAAAGTATTTGGTAGAGCTTTAGCTTTAGATCCTTCTATTCGTTCTAAGATACAAATAGTTAGTAAGACTGGTATTAATATGAAATCTAACAAACGTGATTATGAGATTGGTCATTATGATACTCGTTATGATAAGATCATAGCGAGTACTAAAGCTAGTATTGCTAATATGAACTGTAAATATCTTGATGTGTTGTTAATTCATCGTGAGGACCCTTGTATAGACCCATATGAGGTAGCTCGTGCATTCAATGACTTAACTAATGATGGTTTAATATTAGGTGGTGGAGTTTCTAACTTTGATCCCTTTAAAATGGATGCTTTAAACTATGCTTATGATTATAAACTAGTTACTAACCAAATAGAACTTAACCCTACTGTATTTGAACACTTTGATTCTGGTATGATTGATTACTTATGTAAGTATAAAATTAAACCAATGATTTGGTGTCCTTTAGCTGCTGGTAAACTTTTCACTTCTGATTTTGAACCTTATGTTCAAGTAAGAAAAGTATTAGAAACTATAGCTAATAAAAACCAAACTAAAGCAGAAATATAAGCCTTTGCTAGTTTAATGTAACATCCAAGGAAAGCTATGCCTATTAGTGTAAGTAGTAAACTAGAACGTCTAGATAATGCAATAGCTGCACTAGATCTAAAACTAACACATGAAGAATGGTATAAGATCTACCTAGCAACAAATGAACGTGAACTAAGATAATATAAAAATGTTATTGCCACCATATAGGGCAATAACATTTTTATTAAATACTTTATTCATCTATTATTTATAATTTTCATTATAAAATTTCCCAGTCATTGCATAGGATAAAAAAGCAATAACCTGTCCATTTACTTCTTCATTACTTATACTCTTCTCTTCACTAATAAATTGAGTTTCAAGTGCCTTTTTTCGAAAAGCTTCTAATTCTTCTTTAAGTAGTATATCCTCAGGAGTCTCAGCACTTTCTGATAAATAAGTAACAGTAGGTCCTTCAGTCAAGACATCAATTTTAAGCTCTACTAATTCACCATAATCAAACATATAAGCTATTTTTAAAATTCTATTATCGTCCATTACATAATTTTTAGCATTTTCACATTCTGTATATATTTTCAAGTAATTCTTAGGTTCAGAATTAATTGTATCATTAAATAATTTAACTATATCTTCCTTCTTCCAATAAGAAGTAGTAACATCTTTTAAATCATCTACAGTAATTTCTTTTTGGGCATTATAAAACTTTTCTAATGCAATCTCAATATTGATTGTTTCGAAATTAATTTCATCATTCATATCTAATGATGCTAGAGCAGTATACTCACTACCTTCTTCATTTCCATATTGATCATATTTCTTTTTTCTAAAAGTAGGAACAACTTTCTTTTTTAAATTAAAACCATTTAGTTCTATACGACCTTTTGGTTCATCATAAACCATATAATTACCTTTAACATCTTCTTTTGTTACATCAATTCTTTCATAAACCATTTTTAATCTTAGTACCCAACCATCTTCTTTAGTAATACGAGCTTCCTTTGTTACATAGTATGGATATATTTCCTCAGGTATAGGTTTAGCACAACTAGTTAAACAAAAGATCATTGTAATTGATAAACCTAGTTTTAATACATTCGACATGAATTTTTTCATTATTTCCCACGTAAATGATGTTTAAATCATTTCCCTTTTCATATAATAATCTATTTAACTGCTTTACCTATTGCTGATAATAAACTCTTTTCTTTATTTGAAGTATCTTGAGTAACTTCCCAAATCATAACTCCTCCTAAATTATCTTTAGCATATTTAGATTTCTTAGTAATAGTAGCTGTACCATTATAGTAAGCACTAACTCCATTAAAATTAATCATATCTTTAGCATCTGCTGTTTTATCAGCTTCTAATAATTTATCATAACTAGCCCAACTAGGTCTAGCATAGAATGGTACACCTAGTACAATTTTATTGGCTGGCATTTTGCGTTTATCTTTCCAGTATTTACCACAGTTTACTGCGAAATCGTACTGAGAGTGACGTTCTCCATCTCCACCATCATAAGCCATTACATTGATCCAATCTACTGCAGCTAATACTGCATCACTTTGAGCTGGCATATCATAATATACGTTTCCATCAGCTGTTACTCCACTAAGTACAGCTGAAGTTAATAGCTTATTCTTAGCATGTAATTTAGTTCCTAAATATTTCATTAATGCTTCATATTGTACTTTAGAATTACCATCAACTCGAGGATGTTCCCAGTCAATATCAACTCCATCAAAACCATATTTATCACACATAGCTATAATATTATCACCAAACTTCTTAATTTTAGCATCACTATCTGTTGCACTTACAAAAGTAGGTTCTAAAGGTATATCTTTATAAGACCATCCACCTACTGCTATTAAAACCTTAACATTACTCTTATGTGCACTAGCTATTAATTTTTTAGCTGTTGCTTCATTTTCTAATGGTAAAAGTTCTCCATCATTAGTAGGTATTGCAAATGCATAGTTAACATGTGTAACTACATCATATTGTAATTTAGCTAACTTATCTGGTTCCCAACTTGGGTAATATGCTACTACTTTAAAATCAGTAGCTTTAGTTTCACTTTTATCTACAGTAGCTGGTTCATCTCCACCTGCTTCTTTATCATCACTAGGCGTACAGTTACCACCAGCTTCTCCTAAGTCCTCCCAAACGCCACTTCCAGCACCTGGTTCTTCTCCTTGTGTCCACCATTTAGCTTTATATTTATGACCTTTAAATATTACTTCTTGGCCTCCTGTATAAGCAGTTTCTTTTTTAAATGTATCAGCAGCACTACCTGTACATTCTTCTTTCTTTTCATCTTTCTTATCTGTTTTATCAGTTTCACCCTTGTCAGTAGTAACTACATCTTCTTTAGGTTTATCTTCAGCACTATCACCATTCATAACCTTAAAAGCTATACCTATAACCATAGCAACTAACACTACCCCAATAGCAACATAACTAACAATCTTTTTATGTTCTAAAATCCAATCCTTTACTTTATTTAGTTTCATCCTATATACCTATCCTTTTCATAATTTTAATACTCATTATAGTTTACCATAATTTACAAACATTTCATATATGATACATAAAAAAAGATTATATTTATTATTACAATAAACTAATCTTTAGTCTTCAAACCTATTCAACTTATAAACATTTAAACCATATAACATTACACATAGCCCCATTAATACAACAAAATTAATAATACTTATATCTTGCATAAATATTAACCCCTGAACATCTACAATAAGAATAGCTATAACATTACAAATAACATAACCTAA
>JAVXTN010000067.1:0-6161 GCA_036642635.1 Erysipelotrichaceae bacterium | reverse complement strand
AATAGAAGAAAAAGATCATCTATTAGTTTTAGATATAAAGAGTTATAAAGAATTATTTTATAAAGGAGGAGGTAAATATGAAGGATAAACAGTGGTATTTAAATACTTATATAAATAGGAGGAATTGGATTCTTGATAATTTAGAAAAGATATCTATTGATGGTGATGAAATAACTTTAATATTATTAATAGATTATTTTAATGAGTTTAATATATTTATAGATTATACTTTATTACTATTGATGAGTTAATTAATAGATTAGTGGGGAAGGGTTATTTAGATCTTGTTATTACAGATTCTAAAGTAGTTTTTAATATAGATGGTATATTTGAGGAAGATTGTGTTGGTACTGATGTTGGTAGTAATTTATTTGAACAGTTTGAAAAAGAGTTTGGTCGTCCTTTAAATAGAACTGAGATGGAACAACTAAGCATATGGGTTAATACTTATGATAATAAGTTTATATTTTATGCATTAAGAGAAGCAATAATTAATGAAAAACTAAGCTTTGATTATATTAATGCTATATTAATTGCTTGGACTAATAAGAATATAACTGTAGAAGATATAGAAAATGGGAAAATTAATGAGCGCTAAAATTAGTGCTAATGAGATTCTTGATATAATTGATGAATTGTTTCCTAATGCTAAATGTGAATTGAATTATGATACTCCTTTTCAGTTGTTAGTAGCTGTTGTCTTGTCTGCTCAATGTAGTGATGCTGTTGTTAATAGTGTTACTCCTAAATTATTTGAGGTTTATGGTAGTTGTGAAGCGATGAGTAATGCTAGTTTATCTAGTATTGAACAATTAATTCATTCTATTGGTTTATATCATAATAAAGCTATTAGCTTAAAAGAATTATCTATTAGTTTAGTTAATGATTTTGGTGGCGAAGTTCCTAGCTCTATGAAAAATCTTACTTCTTTAAGAGGTGTTGGAAGAAAGAGCGCAAATGTAGTTAGGAGTGAATATTTTAAAATACCTAGTATTCCGGTTGATACACATGTTGAACGTGTATCAAAAGCATTGGGTCTAGTTAAACCTAATGATTCTGTTCTAGTTATTGAAAGGAAGCTTAAACTTAAGCTTCCTCGTGATCGTTGGATATCTTCTCATCACCAGTTAATCTTCTTTGGTCGTTATTTTTGTACAGCGAGAAGACCTAAGTGTGAAATATGTCCTTTCCTTAGTTTTTGTAAAAAAACTAAGGAAAGGACTAGATAAAAATAAAGGTTAGTAGCTATAAGCTACTAACCTTTATTTTATAATTGTTACTGATTGTTACTGATTGTTACTTTTGTATAATTGAAATTATATAAGGAACTGTGTTATTAGGTTTTAACACACTACCTACTTGTAGGGTATTAGCTGCTAATGAACCATCAGCACCTTCTTCTTTAACAAACTTAATATCAATTTTAACGTCTGGCATTTTAGCTGCTATAAAGGCTTCTAAATCAACCTTAACTTCTTCACTAGATTTACCACTTTCAAATAGTTTAGCATAATCACTAGCTAGTTTATAATTACCATCTGCCATCTTTTTAGTTACATCAGCAACTGTTGGCTCTGACTTAACTTCTACACATTTTTCATTACTCTTTAAATCAAAGTTCTTATAAGTGTAGTATCCACATGCTTTAACATTTCCACTTGCTGGTAATGCTATAGCTTGTGCATATTTATTATTAGCGAAATCAAATGTTCCTAAACTTACATCATTACTCTTAACATTTAAACGATATACTATTGGTCCAAATACAAATGATTTATCAAATATTCTTTTACCTGATAATCCATTCCCGTAGTCTACTACGGAAGTAGCTTGAATTAACTTAGTTAAATCACTATATGGAGCAAATTCTCCACTTAGTAATCCAGTAGTTGGATCATATTTAGCACTGAAATCAGTTAAGTTAGTTATTGGATCTGGTTCTAATGTCTTTAATTGAGCGAACTTAGAGTTAATGAATCCATTTACTACCATTGTACTTGGTGTTCCTGCAGGTGCTGTTGCATAAGGGAATAATCCATTAATATGTGATATAGGAACTATTCCTTCTGGTTTAGCAATTCCTTCTGGTTTCTTTTTACTTGAGAAGTAATCTAATAACGCATCATCAATATGTCCTGGAACATTGAAGTTCATTGCATTAGTAGTTACATAGTGATTTGGTCCTGGAACATCATATCCAGCCCAAGTAGCTACTGTTACATCGCTTGTATAAGCTACTATCCATTTATCTTTCATTGAACCTTCTGGTATTCCATATTGTTTACCAGCTTCACCCCAATCACTTGTTCCTGATTTAGCATAAACTGGATAAGCTCCATTACTAGATAAGATATGAAGTAAATTACCCCAGTTTGTAGAAACAGCATTCTCTAATAATATAGACATTAAATATGCTGATTGTTCTGATATAACTACTATTGGATCATAACTAGGCTCTATTGTTTCTGATCCATCATGGAATTCTATTTTCTTTACTGTATGTGGTTTTATATACTTACCACCATTAGCAAATATTTGATATGCTCCAGCCATTTGTGTTGGTGTCGCATACATATTAGAACCACCAATTCCATAACCTAAATCGAATTCTTTTTCTTTAACTTCTGTAAAGCCCATTAAATGCATAATTTTTACTGTTTCTTCTGTTCCTATTTTATCTACTACTTGTTCTAATGTTGATATAGCTGTTGTATTCAATGAGTGTGCTACTGCGTATTGTAAACTTACATCTCCTACATAAGCACCATTAGCATTACCTACTACAAAGTTAGTTCCTTTATATGTATAAGGTTTATCTTCTACTACATGTGATGTAGCCCAACCTAGGTATTCAAATGCTAATGAGTAATCTAATAAAGGTTTAATTGATGAACCTGGTTGATGTGCCCAGTCATTAGCTCTATTATGTCTAGAGTCACCACCGTATCCACGTCCACCTCCCATTGATAGTATTTCTCCTGTCTGGTTGTTTATTGCTGTAAATCCAGTTTGGAAATCATCATTAGGGTAATCAATTCCTACTCCATTTAATAGGTTATCACTTAATTCTTGTGCTCCTCTATCCATTGGTGTATATATATCCATTGGTGTAGTATAAGGATCTTTTCCGGTTAAATCTTTTGTTTCTTTTACTACTACATCAATATAACTTTGCATTGGTGTTGCTGCTAATCCTGATGAACCGTTTAATTGGAATGCTAATTCATCACTTATTGCTAACTTATATTCATCTTCACTTATATATCCATGATATAGCATTAATTCTAATGTTGTATTTCTTCTTTTAACTGCTTCTTTATAATGATCTACTACTTCTCCATTATAATTTATTGCTGTACTTGTATATGGATTATAATAGTTTGGCGCATTTACTACTCCTGCTAAAAATGCTGCTTCAGATAATGTTAATTGTGTTACATCTTTTCCAAAATATAGCTGTGCTCCTTTTTGTATTCCTCTAGAAGTTCCTCCAAAGTTAATCTTGTTTAAATATTTCTCTATAATTTCTTTTTTAGATCCTTTACTTTCTGCTTCCATACTCATAAATATTTCTTGTATCTTATATTTAATTTTATCTAATCCTGATGGTTGTATTGGATTTCCAGCATCATCTAATTTTTGATCATCTTGAAAGTATGTTACATCAACCATTTGCATTGTCAAGGTTGATCCTCCTTGACCTAATGTCTTAGTTTTTAAGTTATTTAATGCTGATTTCATAAATCTTGGCATATCAAATCCATTATGCTTATAGTATCTTGAATCTTCTATTGCTAGGAATGCATCAACTACTACTTGTGGTACTTGATCATATTTAACATTTTCTCTGTTTTCTTTTCCTAACTCTATTATTACTTTTCCTTCAGCATCTAATATTCTAGAGTTTCCATCACTTGAAAAGTCTCCTATATTAACTGGTTTAGCTGTTGCTAATATAGAACTTAATAGAAAGAATCCTCCTGTTCCCATTAGTAATGTTAAACATAATAGAACAGTTACTACTGAATTGATTCTTCCTCTAGTTTTTAATTTATCCTTATTACTTTTAGGTGCTTTATTATTCTTACTCATTTTAAATCCTCCTTGAAGTAGATTTGATCAACAACATCTAAATATTTTAATCTAGGTGTTAAGCCTTCTTTAATTAATATACCTATCTCTTTAATTTTTAAATAACTTATTGATTTACTGTTTTTATATAGCTTTTCTGCTAATAACGCATCTATTAAATATGTTTCATTATAACTAATAAATTTTATCATAATAAATGCTATCCCACCTAATTCACTAACGTTTCTTAGATGTTCTATTTGATGTAAATGAATATTCTTAAATGGAAAACTACTTTTAGATATCGTTTCTTTAGCTTCAAAATCAATATAGTTCTTTCGATATATTCCATTATAATCAGTAGTACTTGGTATTTGATAATATGCTTCACTTATTTTAGCACTACTTCTTTTTGGATAATCTACTTTAACAACTTGTATTGGCGTTGGTTTCTTATATATCAACGCTTTTTTAATTTGTTTATAATACTCATTACTTTCATTGATTTCTTTTTCTAATGACATACCTTTTATAGCATTATTTACTACTTTAATCTCTTTAACTTTATTTCTTTTAAGATTAGGGTATCCAATCATTTTATCACCGGTCTAATTATATCAAATTCTTATGATAAATACTATACAGTTCTATACAGTTTTATTATTATTAATTGTTTATATATGTTAAAATAGATATTAAGCTATTGAAAGTAGAGGTTTTTATATGAAGGTATTATTAGTTAGTGTTAATTCTAAATTTATTCATAGTAGTTTAGGTATTTGGTATTTATATTCATCTTATAAAGATATCAAACCTAAATTAGATAATGAGGGTACTAATATCATAGTAGATATCTATGAATCAACTATTAATACTTTATATTCAGATACAATAAAATCTATTGTTGAACAAGCTCCAGATGTTATTGGTTTTTCTACTTATATATGGAATATAGAATATATATTAAAAATAGCTTCTAGTTTAAAGAAGATATTAAATTGTAAGATCTTTTTGGGTGGTATGGAAGCTAGTTTTAATTATAATAATTTATTAATGAATAATAACTATATAGATTTTATAGCTAGAAATGAGGGTGAAGAGGTTTTTAAATCTTTATTATTAAATGAATTTAATAATTTAAATAATATTAATAATATAGCTTATGTAAGTAATGGGGAAGTAGTTACTACCCCATTACTTACTTGTAGTGCTAGTTATGTTAATCCTTATAGTGATAAATATTTTGAATGTTTAAATGGTAGAATAGCTTATATAGAAACTACTAGAGGATGTCCATTTTCTTGTGCTTTTTGTTTATCTGGAAGACATGATAATGTTCATTTCTTTGATTTAGATATAGCTAAAGATAATATATTAAGATTAGCTAATTCTGGATGTAAAACTGTTAAGTTTATTGATCGTACTTTTAATTGTAATGAAAAGAGATCTTTAGAACTTATGAAATATATATTAGAACTTCATAATAAAGGTATGATTCCTTCTGATATTACGTTTCATGCAGAAATAGGTGCTGATCTATTTCAACATGAATCGTTAGAATTCTTTAAAACTTTGCCTCAAGGTTTATTTCAATTTGAAGCTGGGTTGCAAAGCTTTAATGTTAAAACTTTAGAAGCAATTAATCGTAAAACTAATATAGATAAGTTAGTAAGTAATCTATTAGCTATTAAGGCCTGCAATAATATTCATTTACATATAGATTTAATAGCAGGCCTACCTTATGAAAACTATGAATCCTTCAAAGAAGGATTCAATCTAGCCTATAAGCTAGATGCCGGCGTCATCCAACTAGGTTTTCTAAAATTATTAAGAGGATCAACATTAGAATCACAAAAAGATTTATATGATTATAAATACCTAGATTATGCACCATATCAAATACTATCTAATAAGTTTATAAGTTATAATGAATTAGTAAAATTAGAAATAGTAGAAGACTGTGTAGATCATTTAATTAACAGTCGTAAATACCGTACTAGTTTTAAATATATGTGAAAAGAATCTAACCTAACATGCTTGGATTTATTATATAAATTTGGGTGCTACCATGAAGCCTTTAACCAAAAATC
>JAVXTN010000066.1:0-6186 GCA_036642635.1 Erysipelotrichaceae bacterium | reverse complement strand
TATACTTACATATATAATTGTAGGTATAACCAACTATAGGTTATCATGCCAATTAGTATGGCAAATCCTATAAATGTATACCAGAACTTCTTTGTTAATCCTTCTTTACTTTCTATAAAGCATCTTGAATATGCTAATGCTAATGCTATAGCTATTGAGCTTATTAAGACGCATGGTAGTTTATAATCTATTCCCATACTATATAGTAGATATGGTATAATTCCTGCGCTTATGAATCCTGCCATACCTATTAGTATGGCGCTTTTAAATCCAAAGCTTGGTAGTATTGGTTCTTTCTTTTTAGCTACTGCGTGATATTTCATTTAATTTCCTCCCCATGGGTTTGGTGTAATATTTCCTAGTATTACTGAGTGTTTTGCTCCGGTTGCTAGTTTTATATTACTACTGTTTCCATGTAGTGTTTCATTTCCTAATATTACAAATGCTATTGCTTCTTTAGAGTCACTTGAATATCCTGCTTCTTCTTGTGTTATTACTTCGATATCTTCTAGTTCTTCTTTTATATAGTTTAGTAGTGTAGTGTTATGTGCTCCTCCACCACCGATTATAACTGTATCTATTGTATGTCTATTCATTATAAACATCTTGTAGTTTAGTGCTATTGTTAGTGCTGTAAACTTTGTTAATGTTGTTATAATGTCTTCTTTGTTATATTTCTTATATTCTTTTATTAGTGGGGTAATGTATTGTTTCCCGAACATTTCTCTTCCGGTTGTTTTTGGTGGTATCTTATTTATATATGGATTACTTAATAGCTTTTGTAATAGTTCTTCTATTACTTGGCCTTTTGCTGCTGTTTCTCCGGATTTATCATAGTTCTTATTGTATAGTTGTTTCATTGCTTCATCTATCATCATATTACCTGGTCCTGTATCAAATGCATATACATCTTCTATCGTACCTTTAGCTGGAAGGATTGTTACATTACCTATTCCTCCGATATTTTGTAATACTGTTGTCTTATTTTTTTTGTTGTATAGTATATATTCACTATAGGGTACCATAGGAGCTCCTTCTCCTTTAGCTGCTATATCCATTACTCTAAAGTTACTTATTACTTTAGTATGGTGATCATATGCTAGGATGGCTGGTTCTCCTATTTGTAATGTACTTGCTTCATATTTATTATTAGCATGTGGTAAATGATAAATAGTTTGTCCATGTGTTGCTATAAAATCTATTTTTTTATCAAACTGTGTTTCTTCTAAAAGCATTGTTACTGCTTTACTAAAGGCTTTTCCTAATTCAAAGTTTAATGAACATATAGTTTGTACATCACTAGTACTAATATCACATGATGCTTTTATTTTCTCCACTAAATCGTTGCTATAAGGAACTGTTACAAATCCTAATTGCTCCACGCTTGTAGTTTCTTTACTACCTGTTATTTCGCATAGTACTGCGTCTATTCCATCTAAACTTGTTCCTGACATTAATCCGATTGCGTACATATGTACACCTTCTTTCTATTTATTAGTTTCTTTTAGGGTATGTATTGTTTTTGATACATTTCCTGTGTTTGTTTCTAATACTTGATTGGCTTTTGTTGCGTTAATGTTAGCTAATAGCATGATGATTGCTACTTTAACATTATTGTTACTTTCTTTTAGGGCAGTGATTGCTGCTTCTCTTGTTGCTTTAGTGCTTGTCATTATTATTTGTAGCGCTCTTTCGATTAGTTTTTCATTGGTTGGTTTTAGGTCGACCATTAGGTTTCCATATACTTTACCTTTTTTTATCATTAGTGTTGTTGATAACATATTTAATACTAATTTTTGGGCTGTTCCGGCTTTCATTCTAGTAGATCCACATATTACTTCAGGTCCTACTAGTACTTCGATTGGATAACGTGCATAGTTTGAGATTTTTCCTTTGTTAACACAGCATAGGGCAATAGTTACACATCCTAATTCATTGGCATACTTTAATCCACCGATTACAAATGGAGTTCGGCCTGAGGCTGCTATTCCACATACTATATCATTAGAATTTAGTTCAATATTGATTAGATCTTCTTTAGCTAATTGTTCACTGTCTTCAGCACCTTCTTTAGCATTTTGTATGGCTTCAGTTCCTCCAGCAATTATACCTTGAACTAAAGTAGGTTCTACACCATAGGTTGGGGGACATTCAGAAGCATCTAGTATTCCTAGACGTCCACTAGTTCCAGCACCAATATAAATTAAGCGACCACCTTTTAACATACTTAAGTTAGCAGCATCTACTGCTTCTCTTATAATGGGTAAGCATTTCTCCACACTATAGGCTACTTCTTTATCAGCATCATTAATAGTCTTTAACATATCAATGGTAGTCATTTCATCAATATGCATTGAGTTAGGATTTACTTGTTCAGTATCTAAAACGTTTAAATTAATTTCCATAGGTTCACCTCTTCTTATCTACATTATACATCATTGAAATAGTATTTCAAGTATTTTTTAAATTATTTGAAATATTAATACGTAGTGTTGCTTTTACATAAAGTATTATTCCCCCTAAAATAAAAAAAATGCATCCTAAGATGCATCAATACTTTATTCAAATTCCTTTATAGTATTACGTGTATTCAACAAAGCATCCTTAGTATCATTAAAGTGATACTTAGCTACTCCAAAATATAATAAATCAGTTAATGCTAAGGATGCTATCCTTGATGATATTGCTCCCATTCTTAATTCTTTTTCTTCACTAGGTGTCCTCATAACTAAGTCTGCTATCTTACATAAATTATTTGAATTTAATTGAGTAATTGCTATAACTTTAGCTCCATTACTATGAGCAGCATTAGTTGCTGTAATAATTTCTTTAGTTTTTCCACTATAGCTTATTGCTATTGCTACATCATTTGGCTTCATATTAGCAGCATATGTTATTTGGATATGTGAATCACTTTGAAAGAATACGGAACGTCCAATTCTAGCTAGTTTTTGCATGATATCAAGACAAACTACACCAGAAGCACCAACACCAAATATAAATATACGGTTAGCTTTTAGTAACCATTCTACTGCTAGTTTTAGATCTGTTGAATTTAATAAGTGATAGGTTTGTTCAATAGTTTTGATATTAGATGAATAGGCTTTTTTCATTACTATTTCAAAACTATCTTCTTCTTTGATGAATTCATCAAAGTTTAGTGATTCACTTTGTTTACTTCTTGCTAGTTCTAGTTTCATATCAGTGAATCCTTTGTAGCCTATCTTTTTAGCAAATCTTACGACTGCTGCTGCCGATGTATTTACTCGTTTTCCACATTGTTCAGCTGAATCATGTAAAATTTCTGTCGGATTATTTATTATATAATTAGCCAATCTTTTTTCTGTTTCTGTATATGCATTCATACTTTCCCTTATTCTAAATAAGCAACTCATATTATTACCTCACTTTTTAGTATTATAACATGAATGAAATAGTATTTCATTACAATTCAAAATTTATTTCAAAAGAATTATTAAACTTAGATAAAATATATAAATTAATTGTAGCTTATCCAATATAAAAGGATGAGTAATTACTCATCCTTCCACATCTCTTTATCCTTAAATATACTCATTATCATTTTAAAATTATAACTACCTACAGCTATTAAGAATATTCCTAATAATATAAGTGGTACTAAAGGTCCTTTAGTAAATGCATTATATATAAAGAAAGCTCCGATTAGTAGTAGCAGTATTGGTCCTATTAGAGCAGTACTTGCTTGGTACTTTTTCATCGTACGATACTTCCATTATTTATTGCTTTATCTAATGTTGCTACACATAGCTTACCATTATCATCAGCTGCTAAAATCATACCTTGAGATTCTACACCCCTTAGTTTAACCGTTTTTAGGTTAGTAACAACTATTACCTGTTTACCTACCATTTGAGTTGGTTCATAATCAGCTGCTATCCCACTTACAATTTGTCTAGTTTCAGTTCCTATATTAATTTGAGAAACCAATAATTTATCAGCTTTAGGATGTTTTTCACATGATATAACAGTTCCAACCTTCATTTCAAGTTTAGTAAAGTCTTCAAATTCTATTAGGTTGGTAGCTTGTTCAGCCACTTCAGTTTCATTATTCTTTGAAAGTTCTTCTAATAAGGCTTCTCCATCAATTCTAGCAAATAATATTTCTGGCTTATCTACTACTTTAATGTTAAGTTCTAATTGACCAAATTCACCTAAACTATCAAAACTAGTTTGTTTAGTATTTAGTTGTTCAAATATTTTATCAGCAGTTTCAGGCATAAATGAATGTAGAAGCACAGCACTTACTCTTATTCCTTCTAATAAATTATATAGGACTGTAGCTAAACGATCACTTTGTTCAGGATCCTTTGCTAATGACCAAGGAGTTGTTTCATCAATATACTTATTACAACGACGCAATAGTGTAAAGATTTCATCTATCGCATCCCCTACTTTATATTCATCCATCTTCTTAGTCACATTACTAGGAGTTGCGATGATTAAATCTTTTAATTCTGTATCAAAGACGTCGTTGTTTATGTTAGGATTACTTACAACTCCATCAAAGTATTTATTTGACATTGTAATAGTTCTATTAACTAGATTTCCTAATATATTTGCTAGATCTGAGTTAATACGTTCTATTACTAATTCCCAGGTAATACTTCCATCTTGGGCAAAAGGTACTTCATGTAAGCAGAAATAACGAACAGCATCTACACCAAATTGTTTTACTAATTCTTCAGCATATATAACATTACCTTTGGATTTTGACATTTTACCATCACCGAATAGAATCCATGGATGTCCAAATATTTTAGTAGGTAGTTCTTCTCCTAATGCCATTAACATTATAGGCCAATAAATAGTATGGAAACGTAGAATATCTTTTCCAATTATATGAACATCAGCAGGCCAATATTTTTTATATAAAGGATCTGAGTTACCATCTAAATCAAAGCCTAAACCACTAATATAATTGCTTAAAGCATCTATCCAAACATATACAACGTGATTAGGATCAAAGTCGACAGGAATACCCCATTTAAATGATGTACGAGATACACAAAGATCAGTTAATCCCGGTAATAAGAAGTTATTTAGCATCTCATTTTTACGAGATTCAGGTTGAATAAAATCCGGATTATCCATAATATGTTTTATTAAACGATCAGTATATTTAGATAAACTAAAGAAATAAGCTTCTTCTTTTGTTACCTTTACTGGTCTTCCACAATCTGGACATTTACCATCAACTAATTGGGTTTCAGTCCAAAAACTTTCACAAGGTTGACAATACATACCTTCATAATAACCTTTATAAATATCTCCTTGATCATATAGTCTTTTAAATATCTTTTGTACAGTCTTAACATGTGGTTCATCTGTAGTTCTAATAAATTTATCATAAGAAACATTCATTAAATCAAAGTTAGACTTTATATCAGCTGCTACATTATCAACAAACTTTTGTGGAGTAATGTTAGCTGCCATCGCCTTCTCCTCTATCTTTTGACCATGTTCATCAGTTCCAGTTTGGAAACGCACATCGTAACCCTCAGCTCTTTTATAACGAGCAATTGCATCTGATAGAATAATCTCATAAGTATTTCCTATATGAGGTTTTCCTGAAGTATAAGCTATAGCTGTTGTTAAATAAAATTTTCCTTTATTTTCCATAATATATTTCCTCCTGTATAATTCATATTGTATAAAAAAAACTTTCGAAAGGACGAAAGTTTCGTGGTACCACCTTAGTTTGTGTATAAAACACCTCATCATTAACGCAGAATCACGATCCTCTTTAACTATTTAAAAGGACAGTTCAAGGTCCATCTTCATATTACTTAGCACACTAATTTTCACCTAACATTAGTTCTCTATAGATTTAAGTAATACTACTATTCCTATCTTTACTTTTACCTTACTAGTATACAGAATAATCACTAATTTAGCAACTATATCTGTATAATGTTTGATATAAGTCTTATAATGTTACCTTTATATGATGCTTATAAGTTCTTTCATACCAATTATATTTAAATAAATAAAACACTAACTCTATATGAGTTTTATTTAATATTATAAATAACATATTTATAATTATATAAACTATAAGATAATCTATTCCAAAACCTAAGTATATAACAACATATATTAAATTATTAAAAACATTAGAACTTAATAATTCTTTATATGGAATGC
>JAVXTN010000065.1:0-6549 GCA_036642635.1 Erysipelotrichaceae bacterium | reverse complement strand
ATAATATCTTTTAATGCTTCTTGATTATCATTATCTAGAGCTTCTTCTATATTAGCACGAATTGCTAAGAATTCTTTCCAAAAATAAGATACCTTTTGTTTAATATTCATATATTACCTCCATTATTAATTTGTTAGTTTATTGTTAGTTTATTAATAATTAATATTTCTATATCTTCTAATCTTATTAGTATTAATAAACCTCTATTTAATAAGGTATTTCCATATACTTAACACCAACATATAGATACTCTCATAATTCTCTATATGTCTAAATTCATTTCTTCATATACTACTTCATGAGTTTCCTCTTGAATTTCTGCTTCTACTACAGGTACTAATACTATTTGTTTTTGTAGGTAGTAGTTATCACTAAGTTTATTAGGTGTAGAGAAAGTTGAATCCTTACTCATTAAACTAACATCCTTTATAGCTATAGTATAATCATCTAAATCTTTTAATAAGAATTCATAGTTCATTTCATTAATAATTATATCATTAACATAGTTAGGCTTACTCTTAACACGTTTAGCAATAAGATCACCCTTAACACCACGTCCTGTTACACTAATCTCACTAATTTTAAGACGTTTCATCATACCATTAGCACCAAGGATAACAATACAAGCACTAGAATGATCATAGATAGCAGCACTAACTATTTCATCCTCAACAAGTTTCATCGCCTTCACACCCTTAGACTTACAAGCAGTTTCAGGTATTAAACTAATAGGATAACGATTAACATAACCATTTTTAGACAATAAGAATATTTCATCATGTTTATTAGCTAATAAAGTACTAACTACTTCATCACCTTTAGAAAGATTCATCGCATTAATAGTTTTTGAATTTCTAGAAACTTCAAAAGCATTAACACTAGAACGTTTAATCATACCCAACTTACTAACAGATATAATAGAATTAAAACTATTAAAGTTAGGAACTACAAAACAACTAATAATCTTTTCATCAGGCTCCATCTTAATAATACTATTAATATGAGCACCTACATCTTTCCACTTATATTCATCTATTTCATATACTGGTGTATAACCATATGTTCCCTGATTAGTAAAGAACATAATATTATCTAAAGTACTAACTTCAATAGAACCAATTAGTTCATCTCCATCCTTTAAACCAGTAGGAGCATTATCACTAGCCTGAAAACTCCTTAAAGATACCTTCTTAAAGTAACCATCTCGTGAAATTGTAAACATTACCTGTTCATTATTAATCATAGCTAATTTATCAATAACTATATCTTCTATAGCATCTTCTATTACACTAAGACGTGGACTTCCAAACTCTTTAACTATTTCATTTAATTCAGTAATCATTTCTTTTTGTAACATTTTAGGATTATCTAATATATCATTTAAATACTCCATATCATTTAATAACTGTGAGAACTCTTGTTTAAGAGCAACTACATCTGTATTAGATAAACGATATAATCTTAAAGTAACAATAGCTTCAGCTTGTTCTTCACTAAATTGATAAGCTTTAATAATATTAGTTTTAGCTTCACTCTTATCATTAGCTGCTCTTATAATAGCTATAATTTCATCTAAAACTGATATACATTTAATTAATCCTTCTAATATGTGACATCTTTTTTCTTTTTTATTTAATTCATATACACAACGTTTAGTAATTACATCACGTCTATGATCAATAAAAGCATCTAACATAGCTGCTAAGCCTAGTTGTACTGGTCTTTTATTAACAATAGCTACAACATTATAGTTATAGTATACTTGTAGTTCAGTATTCTTTAATAAATAGTTTAGAATTAGTTGAGCATCCATATCTTTTTTAATATCTATACATATTCTTAATCCATTACGGTCGGATTCATCACGTACGTCTAGGATTCCATCTATCTTTTTATTTATTCTTATTTCATCAATCTTTTTTACTAGATTACATTTTATTACTTCATATGGTACTTCTGAAACAATAATTTGTTGACAGGTTTTTTCTTGATTAATAACTGTTTTACTTCGTACTACTACTCTTCCTTTACCTGTTGTAAATGCATCTTTTATTCCTTCTACTCCTTGTACAATTCCTCCAGTAGGAAAGTCAGGGCCTTTAATGATATTCATTAATTCAATTAGAGAACAATTAGGGTTTTCAATCCTATATACTGTAGCATTTATTACTTCACTTAGATTATGAGGAGGAATGTTAGTAGCATAACCAGCTGCTATTCCTGTTATTCCATTAACTAATAGATTAGGATAACGGGCTGGTAATACTGTAGGTTCACTATCAGTATCATCAAAGTTAGGTACAAACTGTACAGTTTCTTTATCGATATCACTTAACATATATTTAGATAATGGGGCTAATCTCGCTTCTGTATAACGCATTGCTGCAGCTGGATCATCATCCATAGATCCATTATTACCATGCATATCTATTAATGGTTCTCTAGTTTTCCAATTTTGTGATAATCTTACCATAGCATCATAAATACTACTGTCACCATGAGGATGGTAGTTACCCATGATTAAACCAACTGATTTAGCCGATTTACGATAACCCTTATCATAAGTATTACCATCTTTAAACATAGTATATAAGATTCTTCTTTGAACTGGCTTTAAACCATCGCGAGCATCTGGTAAAGCTCTTTCTTGAATAATATATTTAGAATAGCGTCCAAATCTTTCTCCCATTAGATCTTCTAACGGAGAAACGATAACATGTTCGGCTACTACTTCTGGTTCTTTTTTTGTTTTGGCCATTAACGTTTAACCTCCATTGTATAACTATCCTCTAATGTAAAGGATACATTCTCTTCAATCCATTCTCTTCTTACTACTGGATTATCTCCCATTAATACACTAACTTTATGTTCAGCAGCTAAAGCATCATCTAAACTAACTTGTATTAAAGTTCTAGTAGCTGGACACATTGTAGTATCCCAAAGTTGATCAGCATTCATTTCTCCTAATCCTTTATATCTTTGTAAAGCAAAACCTTTAGGGAAATCAACTCTAATTTCTTCTAATTCTTCATCACTCCAAGCATAAGCTATTTCTTTACCTTTAGATAACTTATATAATGGAGGTAAAGCTATATAAACCATACCATGTTCAATTAGTGGTCTCATATATCTATAAAAGAAAGTAAGTAATAATACTTGAATATGAGCACCATCAGTATCAGCATCGGTCATTATAATAACTTTATGATAATTAGAATCTTCAGCACTAAAGTTAGATCCTACACCAGCACCTAATGCATGTATTAATATATTAAGTTCTTCATTCTTTTCAATACTAGCAATACTTGCTTTTTCAGTATTTAGTACTTTACCACGTAGTGGTAATATAGCTTGATACTTACTATCTCTTCCTTGTTTAGCTGAACCTCCAGCTGACTCACCCTCTACTAGATATATTTCTTTTTTTCTAGCATCTTTAGATTGTGCTGCTGCTAATTTACCAGACAATATCTTTTCAGTCTTAGATTTAGATTTACCCTTACGAGCATCATCACGAGCCCTTCTAGCTGCTTCTCTTGCTAATGATGCACGTTGCATCTTCTTTATTAGTGTAAAAGCAGTTTCATTGTTTTCTTCTAAATAGAAGTTAAGCTTTTCACTAATAATGTTTTCTACTGCTGCTTTTGCTTCAGTAGTTCCTAACTTACCTTTAGTTTGTCCTTCGAATTGTAATAAATCTTCAGGAATACCTAAAGATATAATAACAGTAAGACCTTCACGTACATCAGCACCATCAAAGTTCTTATCCTTATCTTTTAATAAACCATAACGACGAGCATAATCATTAAAAACTTTAGTAAAAGCAGTTCTTACTCCAGATTCATGAGTACCTCCATCTTTAGTATGTACCATATTAACAAAAGAAAAGATATTCTCTTGATATTCATCTGTATACTGGAAAGCACAGTCTACAGTGATTTTATTAGATTCACCATTAAAAGATACAGGTTTATGAAAAGTAGTTTTATCTTCATGTAAGTATTCTACAAAGGCTTCTAAACCATTTTCATAACAGAATTCTTCAACCTTATCTTTACGTAAATCACTTACTATCATTTTAAGTCCTTTTAATAGAAAGGCTTGTTCTCTAGCACGTTCACATATAGTACTAAAACTAAAGTTAGTAGTACTAAATATTTTAGCATCAGGTATGAATCTTACTTTACTACCTGTTTTAGTAGTTTTACCTATTACTTTTAGTTCACTTAGTTTATGTCCACCATTGTTAAATTCCATTTGATAGATTTTACCATCATTTTGGACTGTTACTTCTACATAAGAACTTAAAGCATTAACAACTGAAGCACCTACTCCATGTAGACCTCCACTTGTTTTATAGCCTCCTTCACTACTAAATTTACCACCAGCATGTAATATAGTAAATATTACTTCTAATGATGAGACACCACTAGTATGCTTCCCTACAGGCATTCCTCTACCTTCATCTTCAATACACATTGTACCATCAGCTTCTATAGTTATTTTAATAACATTACCGTGATTATTAAGTGCTTCATCTATTGAGTTGTCTACTATCTCCCATACTAAATGGTGTAGTCCTCTTACATCTGTAGATCCAATATACATACCGGGTCTTTTTCTTACAGCATCTAGTCCTTCTAATATTTGTATACTATCTGCATCATAGGCTTTTGCCACATATAACACCTCTTCTTCATTTAACTCTTACTATTATAACAAAAAATCGTCTAAATATCTAAGTAATAACAGTTTTTTTAAAATTTATATTAGTTTAGTGTAATAATGTGCTAAAATATTAGCGAGGTGAATTATATGATTAATTTAATTGCAATATGTATTGGGTATGTTCTTGGCTCAATCCCCTTTGCTTTAGTAATAGGTAAAGTATTTTATAAAACTGATGTTCGTAGTTTTGGTTCTGGTAACTTAGGTGGTACTAATGCTGGTCGTGTTCTTGGTAAGAAAATAGGTATGTTAGTTATAATGCTTGATATTCTAAAAGTAATTATACCAGTGGCTATCATTTCTTACTTTGATTCTTCTGCTAGTATTTGGGCAGGTCTTGCTGCTGCTTTCGGTCATTGTTATCCTATCTTTGCTAACTTTAAGGGAGGTAAGGCTGTAGCTACTATGTTTGGTTTCCTTCTAGGTACTTCATTCTTTACATTCCATAACATTCTTTATATCCTTATCCCTTTTATAGTATTTCTAATAACACTTAAGCTATCTAAAATGGTATCCCTATCTTCAATAATAGCGGCTATAGCTTCAACTTTATTAATCATCCTAATGGGGAGTGATCCATCCTTCTGTTTAGCATCCTCATTCCTTTCAATCCTTGTTATTTATCGTCATCGTTCTAACATTAAAAAAATTAAACTAGGAACTGAAAGTAAAATATCTTGGATGTAAAGGTAAATAAAAAAATCGCTTATGCGATTTTTTATTTACCTTCTACTACATCATGAATAAGTTTATTAACTCTTTCTTTTTCTCCAGCATCTGGATAGAAGTAATATAATTGTTCAGTAGTACATTCATCTATAGCATTTTCTGTATGTCCAGCAATAGAATAAGATTCAATCTTTAAAGTAGGTGCTAATTCAGTATAAAGATTATACATCTTTAATATATCTTCTTTTTTAAAGTTTGTTGTAAAGTTATTTTCTACAGTACTTAATAGAGAAGTTAAGTTATCATAACTAGGATTTGCTCCAAACTTTTTAATTACTGCATTTATTATTTCCATTTGGTGTTTACCACGTGCTAAATCACCACCTGGTAGTACATGTCTAATACGAGCAAACATTAATGCATAATCTCCATCTAAATGATTTTCTCCTAATTTAAAGCAATAACCAGATTCACAATATTCATAATCTGAAATTACATCAATACCACCTAGTGCATCTACTAAATCAGTAACACCCTTAAAGTTTATCTTAGCATAATAATTTATATCGATATCAAAGTAGTCTTCTAAAGATTTAATAGAACAATCTACTCCACCCCAAGCTCCTGCATAGGTAAGTTTAGA
This sequence comes from Erysipelotrichaceae bacterium, assembly GCA_036642635.1. Taxonomy (GTDB): domain Bacteria; phylum Bacillota_I; class Bacilli_A; order Erysipelotrichales; family Erysipelotrichaceae; genus JAVWHP01. The sequence continues at coordinate 509 of JAVXTN010000065.1, read as the reverse complement.
ATGTCCACTAGCACAAGCTAGCTTAGTCCACATATCTCTAGGTACTACTTGCATAACTACTCTTTTAGTATTAGGATTAATACTAACTAAAATATTAACATCACTACTTCCTTTTTCATTAATATTCTTACTAGTTAAGTCTACTCCACTTACTAATATAGTAAATCCATTAGAATTTATATCAACAGGTTTATTCTCTATTAATGACATTTTTTTAGAATCTTGTAATATAATCTTTATACTACTATTATACTTATCACCATACTTATCAAATAAATCACTTAAACCATAAGTAGAAACAATCATAATATCAGTTTTACCACTCATTAAATCTTTATAAGATTCATCATAGTTCTTATATTCTATAGCTTTATATCCAGTCTTATTATTATTCTTTAATATTTCTATCCCAAAGTTATTACCTAATACATCAGATTTAACCATTCCTAAATTAAGGCCTATAAAAGCATCATCCTTAGTTAATTTACTATCAGCTTTAGCAACTATAT
>JAVXTN010000064.1:0-6563 GCA_036642635.1 Erysipelotrichaceae bacterium | reverse complement strand
ATATTAGGCATTTTAACATTAGATCCTTCACTTAATAAGAATAGATTACTTCTTGTTCCAATTGAACTATTATAGCTTGGATATTGAGATATAACATTCTTTCCATCACCTATAACAACTTTATTAATTTTCATTCCAACTAATTTATTATTAGCATATTCTAATGTATGATTAACTAATGTTGGCATTTTATATTCTTCCCATTTTTCATAATCATTATCTACATTACTACTGTGTTCATTATTTCCTTGTATATTCATTACTTTAACTGCTTCTCCAAATGCTTCTTTAAAATAGTCTCTTGAGAAATTTACTATTTCGCTACTTTCAAATGCATAAAACATCATAATTTCTGGTTCATCTGCTGGTGCAGCTGCTATTACAGAAGATGTCCATAGATTAGAATTATATCCATTTTCTCCTGCTATTTGTCCTGTACCAGTTTTTACTAGCATACTTACACCATTATTTAATTGGTATGAGTGACCAGTTCCTATATCTGATTCTACTACTTGTTTCATTAGTTCCATTACTTGTGTAGCTGTTTCTGCTTTAATTGGTTTTCCTGCTTCTTTAGTAGTACTTTGTCTTATTATTTCATGTGTATTTCCATTTTCTATTCTATCTATAACATATGGTTGTATCATTGTACCCTTATTAAATATAGATGAATAAGCTTGTAGTAGTTGTAAAGTTGTTACAGTAGAACCTTGTCCAAATCCAGTTGTTACTTTTTCTATTGGCCATTCAAATACTTTTGTTCCGGTTGATTCATCTATTCCTTCAATTCCTACTTTTTTAAAGAAACCAAATTTGTCTAAATAGCTACCAAATGTTTCAAAGTTTAATTGGTTTTCAAATAGTGATACTATTCCGGTATTACTTGATCTGATTAGTCCTTCATCATAACTTATACTACCCCATTGGTGTCCTAGTGCATCTGATACTTCAGCTATTTGTCCATTACGATCGTTTAGTCTAATTATTTTTCCATTTGCATCTAGTCCTACATGATATGTTCCTGATACAAATGTATCTTTTCCTTTATATACGCCTGCGTCCATAGCTGCTGCATAGGTAAATGGTTTCATTACTGATCCACATTCAAAAGCATAGCTACTTGGTAAATCTACATATGAATCAATTTCTCTTTCATTTAGATCAAAGGTTGGATTTCCTGCCCAGCCTAATATTTTACCTGTTTTTACTTCTACTATTACTCCCCATGCTTTACTTGCTCCATTTTTATCAATAGTTTTTTGTAAAGCTCCTTCTAATGCTAATTGTATATCCTTATCTATAGTTAAATAAACATTATCTCCATCACTCTCTTTAGATACAATCTTTTCAGTTCCAGGTAATACAGTATTACCTGCTGTCTTTTGATAAGTTTTAAGTCCATCAGTTCCTGTTAATTCTTTATTTAAGTATTTTTCTAGTCCCATTCTTCCAGTTATTCCACTAACCTTATCTTTATCATCTTTTTTAGCTTCTTCATATGTAGCAAAACCAACTAAATGACTAGCAAACTTACCATAAGGATAAACTCTAGTAGAGTTTTTAACATAGTCTATTCCAGGTAACTTTAATGCATCAATCTTATCTTTTTTATCACTAGTTAAATTTTTACCCTTACTTCCTAATTCACATTGATATTTACCTTCTTGATTAAGTTGTAGCATTATATCTTCTTCTTTCATTTCTAATATAGGTGCTAGTTTCTTAGCAGTATCATTTTTATCTACTACATAAGCTGGTACATTATTAATCCCTAATCTTTCTTTATCTAAATATAATATTATATTATATGTATCTATATCTTGTGCAATTATATTACCATTACGATCATATATATATCCTCTTTGAGCTTTAATAGGTTGTTGTACCATATCACTACCATTCTTATATTCTAGGATATCTACTCCACTACGAAAATGTGTTCCAAATACTATCGTATAGAACACATTACTTATAATTACAATTCCAATTATTATAACAACTATAAAGATTTTAAAGATCTTTATATTGGCTTTTTTTACATTTAATACTTTAGCTTTCATTAATCTTCATCACCTTATTTTAAACCTACTACGTTATTTTGATTTAACTTAAATCCGTCTTTTTCTACAATTGCCATTACTCTTTCTCTACTTCCTAGTTGATCTATTTCAAGTTTTAAGGTTTGTTTCTTTTCTGTTTCTGCTTGGATAGTTTCTTCTAGTGTTTGAGCTTTATATTGTAATGTAACATTGTATGATTTAAGTATAAGGTTTGTGGCTAAAAATAACAATAGTGAAAATACAAATAAGTTTTGTGTCATTTTGTATACATTAAATTTTTTTGTTTTTTTAATTTTCTTAATTTCAGCCATAGCTTTTTACCTAATCCTTTCTATCACTCTTAGTTTCGCACTGTGTGAGCGATTGTTTTCTTCAAGTTCTTCTTCACTTGGTAGTATTGGTTTTCTTGATATAATTTTATATGGTGGTTCTTCATTTGTTCCTGGTAACATGGGTATTCTTTTATCTACTGCTTTTGCTTTTCCGTATTGATTAAAGGTTTCTTTAACGATACGGTCTTCTAATGATTGGAAGCTTATTACGGATATTCTTCCTCCGACTTTTAATATGCTTAGTGCATCGATTAGTACTTGTTTAAGTTCGTCTAGTTCATTGTTTACTTCTATTCTTATTGCTTGGAATACTTTTTTTGCTGGGTGTCCTTTAGTATTTAGTACTTTACTTGGTAGGGCACTTTTAATGATTTCTACTAGTTCGAAGGTTGTTTCAATTTTTTTTGTTTCTCTGTACTTTTCAATTTTACGTGCTATTTGTTTAGCATAGTTTTCTTCTCCATAGTTTTTCATCATAAACATTAGGTTTTCAAAGCTGTAATCATTTACTACATCATAGGCGCTTAGTGGTGAACTTTGATCCATGCGCATATCTAGTGGTGCATCGAAACGGTAGGAGAAGCCTCGTTGTGCTTCATCTAGTTGAGGAGAAGAGACTCCTAAGTCTAGAATTAATCCGTCTATTTCGTTTACTCCTAATTCTTTTAAAGCATTTTTTAGATTTCCAAAATTACTATGTATTAGTGTGTAATTGCTTCCTACTTTATCAAGTCTTGCTTTTGATTCGTTAATGGCTGCTATATCACGGTCTACGCTATATAGATGTCCATTAGGTATCAATTTAAGTAGTACACTACTGTGTCCTGCTCTTCCAAGCGTTCCATCAACATAGATACCATCTTTTTTAACATTTAAGGCATCAATTGATTCTTCTAGTAATACACTATAATGTTTAGTAGTTTCCATAGTCTTCTATACTTTCTGCTGCTTTTTCAAATTCTTCACTTGATTGTTCATTGTATTCATCCCAACGTTCCTTAGACCAAACTTCTACTTTACTAAGGTTACCGGTGATTATACAATCTTTTTCAAGTCCAGCTTCTTTAATTAATGGCGCAGGGATTAAAATTCTTCCTTGTGCATCTATTTCACATTCAGCAGCTTTAGATGTTAGCATTCTAACAAACATCCTTACTTCCTTCTTATTTGAAGGTAATGTAATAAGCTTTTGGTACATCTTGTCCCATTCACTTAATGTGTAAATAGCAAGACAGTGATCTAAACCTTTGGTTACGATAATTGTGGTACCTAATTGTTCTCTAAATTTAGCTGGAACAATCATACGACCTTTTTTATCGATTGAGTGAGCGTATTCTCCAATGAACATTGCACTGCCCTCCACTTTCTACCACTATCTACTACTTTCTACCACTATTATAGCATTTTCATATTTAAATGTATAGTATCTTCGCTTTTTTTCTTATGTATATTCTTGTCTAGTTTTGGCTATATAAAAAGAAGCTCTATGGCTTCTTTTTCATAATATATATAAAAAAAAGAGCATTCGCTCTTTTTTTAGTTAGTTTTTACGCTTCTTTTGTTTCAGGTGCTCTTGTGCTTCCACATTCACACATGTGATGAGATCTTTTGTATTCGCCACAAACTGGGCACTTTTGAATTGCTGGTGCACTTAATTTGTAATGAGTTCTACGTTTCTTTGTTCTTGTTGTTGAATTACGTCTTTGTTGAACAGCCATGTTAGTTCCTCCTAATTAATCATTTTCGATCTTAAATTCTTTTAACTTTGCTAAGCGAGGGTCAATATCATCGGATTTTTCCTTTATATAGTCTTCCTCTTTGACAACTTCCCAACCGTTTCCTTTAGGGTAGTCATTCAATCCAGGTTTTACAACCTTTAGTGGTATTTCCAATATAATCAATTGAAACACTACTGGTAATAGCTCTACGACATCACCTTTAGCGATGTGTACATCTTCGTCCTTGTTGGATTTATCAAAAGAGAACACTTCTAAAGATTTCGTATGGAAATCATATTCGACATCTTCTAATGTAATCGAACATGGAACAATCATTACTCCTTCAACCTCTAAATCAGCATACACTAAATCTGAGGTGCTATCATAATGAACATTTCCAGACACCGTAACATCGTGTAATCCTCTCAAACTATTCAATTTAGCGAATGTTTCAGGCTCGAATGTAATTAATTCATCAAAGAATATTGTACTATTTTCACTCTGTATAAGTTCACATTTTGAGTATTTCAAAGGGAATCACCTCGTTGTCTACCGTATTATTATACTCAAACCACCTACAATAGTCAATTAAATAATTCATATATTTAATGAATCCCCTATAATAAGCATTTTTCTTATAATATACATCCATTTAAAACTATTTATATCCCCCCTAAACTAGTGTATAATAATATTAAACTTTAAGGAGGTCCTCTATGAATGTAACCGGAATAGTAGTAGAGTATAACCCATTTCATTATGGTCATATTCATCACATAACCCAAACAAAGGGCATCTCAAACTGTGATGTCCTAATTGCAGTTATGTCGAGCAATTTTGTTCAACGTGGTGAACCTGCTATCATTAACAAATGGGAACGAACAAAATTTGCTCTTAGCTATGGTGTAGACATCATAGTTGAGTTGCCCTTTGTGTACTCCACTCAAAGCGCTAGCGAATTCGCTACAGCAAGTATAAATATCCTTAAGCTACTCGGTGTTAACTCCATAGTATTTGGTAGTGAATGCAATAGCATTCACAAACTAATGAATTATGTTAACACCGAGCAGCAAATAAAATTTGATCCTAAACTTTCTACTGTAAAGAACTATGAAGCAGTTAATGGTGGTTTAGGACCTAATGACATATTAGCTAGTTGTTATTTAAAAGCTATAAGGGATTCTAAGATAGTACCATATACAATTCAACGTACTAACGCTTATCATGATGATAAGCTTAGTAGTACGTTGAGTAGTGCTAGTGCTATAAGGAAGGCTATAGCTAATAATGAAGATATTAGTGATGCCACACCAATGGCATCACTACTAAGTGATGCTAATACAATAGACAAGTACTATCCACTAATAAGAGCTAAACTATTAAGTAGTAGCCCACAAGATCTAAAAGCAATATTTATGTTTGATGAAGGGATAGAAAACCTATTCATTAAACAAGCAGTAAAAAATTATGAATTTGAAAGTTTTATAAATAGTTGTATAAGTAAAAGATATACAAGAGCTAAAATTTATCGTACATTGACCCATCTAATAAATGATACAAGAAAGGAGTGTATAAATACACTCCCAGTACTTTCTAAGGTTAGAGTCTTAGGGTTTAATGATATTGGTCGTAACTATTTAGCAACATTAGATTCTAGTGTATATACGACCAATATAAATGATTATCCTGAACCTTATAGATCAATAGAACTTACTGCTACTAGAATGTATACTTATCCTTTAGCACCAACTCAACAAAAAGAAATAGAACAACTAGAATTTAAAGGTCCTATCTACCATAAAAAATAATGGTCGCACATAAGTGCGACCATATTTTTTATTCTTGTGATAATTTAACTAAACGTCTGTAACGTCTTTGAGCATCTTTCTTTGTTTTTTCAAACATTTCATATGCTGTTTCACCCTTTAATTTAGGTAATTGAGAATATCTAGTTTCAGATAAAATGAAATCTTGGAATTTATCGAAATCAGGTTCTTTACTATCTATAGTAAGAGGTTTTTCATTTCTAGGATCAAATCTATATAGTGTTAAGTATCCACACTCTACAGCCTTAGCCTGTGTTCTTTGGTGATTAGCTAATCCACCTTTAATTCCATGTTCAGCACAAGGAGAGTAAGCAATTACTAATGAAGGTCCATCATAACTCTCTGCTTCCTTAAATGCTTTTAATGTTTGGTTCTTATTAGCTCCCATAGATACTTGAGCAACATATACATGACCATAAGCCATAGCAATTTGTCCTAAATCTTTTTTAGCTGTTGCTTTACCACCAGCTGCAAACTTAGCAATACTTGCTGCTTGACTAGATTTAGAAGATTGTCCTCCAGTATTAGAGTAAACTTCTGTATCTAATACCATAATATTTACATTTAAATCATTAGCTAATACATGGTCTAATCCACCGTATCCGATATCATAAGCCCATCCATCTC
>JAVXTN010000063.1:0-6631 GCA_036642635.1 Erysipelotrichaceae bacterium | reverse complement strand
CTTTTTTATAAGTAAATATAACTTGTTGTTTAGCATAAATAATTCTATCCTTATTGTTTAATTCTTCTATATCTAAACTATTACATTCATATTTTATAACATATTTATCTAGATTTAAATATTCTATAATACTTCCACATACTACTGCTAGTATTAATCCTACTATTACATATATTAATGCTATTCTAGTACCAAATATACTCATTAATAATACTAGTGATCCTAGATCTACTAATGGTGATGATATTAGAAAAGCAAAGGTTACTCCAATTGGTAGATTAGCATTAGTAAATCCTATAAATAAAGGTATTGAAGAACAACTACAGAAAGGAGTAAGTGTCCCTAATAAAGCACTTAATATTCTTGCTCCTAAGCCACTATAGTGGCTTAAAATACGTTTAGTTCTTTCAGGTGGAAAATAACTCTGTATATAACTTACTATAAATATTAATATAACTAAAAGTATACTAATTTTAATTACATCATATATAAAGAAATGAAGGCTACTACCAAGCTTACTATCTAAATCTATATTTATAAATTCTAATATACTAGCAAGGCCTTCATTTAACCATTTCATTCCTAATATTTGTTGCTGTATAAAGTTCCACATAACTTATGATAAGCTACAAACATAAGCTTTAAATTCTTCTATTGTATTCATTTTAAGTTTATAATATATCCATTTTCCATCTTTTCTTGCTTCTACTATATTTGCTTCGCATAGTTGTTTCATATGGTGTGATAATGTGGATTGGTTACAGTCTAATTTTTCTAGTAGTTCACAAGCACACTTTTCTCCTGTTTTTAATTCTTCTATAATTAGTAATCGATTACTATCTGCTAATGCTTTTACTATATCTAGTTTATCCATTGTATTGCCTCCTATATATCGATGTTTATCAATATATAAAATTATAAATTACATATCGATGTCTGTCAATATGTAAGTTATATTATTTTTTATCCTTTTAGTCCTGCTGTTTGACGATCCATATTCTCTATAACAACATCGTAGATATCTCCTAAGGATGCTCCATATGCTAGAACTAACCAAGGAGTATTAGTATGATAATGAACTTTTATAAGTTCATTATCACCTACTGCTAGTAAACAATCTCCTTCAATATTATTTGTTATATATTCAGTTATAACATCTTCATTAAGATTAGTACCTTCTATTAATAATTGTGTATCATATTTATATTGTAACATAGTATTTCTCCTTTGCTCTATAAGCTACATATATTATACACTAAAATACGGATGCCCATAAGGCATCCGTATTGATTTATATATATTCTTTTTTATTATCTTCCTCTTTGAGATTGTTTAGGTTTCTTAGCAGATCCCTTTACCTTTTGACCTTTAAATCCATTATTTGAAGTATTCTTATTTGCAAAGAATTTACTTTGATTACTTGTTTTCTTACCATCACTTGCCTTAGCTTGATTAACCTTATCTACCTTATCCTTAACTTTAGCTTTATCATTTCTATTTGTCTTAGAACTATGAGAACTATTACCTCTTCCCTGTCCTTGAACCTTCTTAGGACTCTTCTTAGTTACTACCATTGGATAATCATGTTCTTCTATAACTGGTATATTCATTTTAATAAGTTTCTCTATTTGTTTAATATAATCTTTTTCATCTATATCACAAAAAGAAATAGAAGTCCCATCTTTACCAGCACGTCCTGTTCTACCAATTCTATGAACATATGATTCAGCTTCATTAGGTATTTCATAATTAAATACATGACTTAATTCATTTACATCTATACCTCTAGCTGCAATATCAGTAGCTACTAATACTCTTAGTTTACCATCTTTAAAAGAAGATAGTGCTAACTGTCTAGCATTCTGAGACTTATTACCATGGATTACTCCTGTAGGTATATTCTCAGCTAATAAAAACTTAGCTAATCTATTAGCATTAGATTTAGTTCTAGTAAATACTAAAGCACTTTGTACCTTTTCTTTTTCTAATAGTTGTAATAATAAATGTTTCTTATTAGTCTTATCCACATAATATAATGATTGTTTAATATTTTCTACAGTTGATGATACTGGAGTAACTTCTACAAATACTGGATCCTTTAATAATGTACTAGCTAATGCTTTAATCTCATTTGGCATCGTAGCACTAAAGAATAAAGTTTGTTTCTTTACTGGTAATTTAGCAATAATCTTTTTAACATCATTTAAGAATCCCATATCTAGCATTCTATCTGCTTCATCTAATATAAATATTTCTACTTTACTTAAGTCTACAATTCTTTGTTTTATTAAATCATTAAGTCTTCCAGGAGTTGCTATAACAATATCTACTCCATTACTAATTGCTTTTTCTTGAGGTTTTTGTGGTACTCCTCCAAATATTACAGTACTATTTATAGTAGTATATTTAGCATAAGATTTAATATTTTCTTCTATTTGTGTAGCTAACTCTCTTGTAGGTGTTAATATTAAAGATCTAATAGCTAACTTATTATGTTTCTTTAAATGTTGAATAGTTGGTATTGAAAAAGCAGCTGTTTTACCTGTTCCTGTTTGAGCACATCCTAAAACATCTTTTCCTAATAAAGCATCAGGTATTGCTTGTTCTTGTATAGGTGTTGCTTCCTTATAACCTTGCTCTGCAATAGCTTTAAGGATTGGTTCTATAATGTCTAATTTATTAAATTCCATATTTTCTCTTTTCTTTAGTAATAAAAAGCGACACTAGTTCATACTTACTTAAGCATCGCATTACTGTATTTTATTTAAGTGCTTGCGTATTATAACATACTTTCTTATTAAAAGCGAAGAATACATATGTGATAATAATATACTGTGTTATAATAAATCCTATAGAAAGGGTGTTGTTAATGTTTTTTAAAAAGAAATTAAATGAAGAAGAAGGCTGGAGTAAAACAGTATTTAATACATTATTAATAAATAAAGAAAAGAAATTATTATCAGTTAATAATAAAATATTCCCTTTAGAAAGTTTAATTGATTATAGTTATAATCCAGATACTCAAATTCAATCTAGTACAAGTTCAAATATAGTTGATACTAATTTTTTTAATATTTGGTGTGCTTATGAAGATAAAGGTTTAGCAGGTATTTATCCTATGATGTCTGTAAGTTCTAGATTAGAAAATAGTACTAATAAGAAATATATTAGAAGGCATCTGATCCGGTTATACTTTTATACTGATAAGAATTACTATTCGGATATTGAGTATAGTGAAAATTTTAAGGGAGATTATGAGGCTGAAGAAGCTGCTGAAAAGTTAGTTTTTAATATTATAGGTTTTATAATAGAGAGTATACATAAATATCATTATTCTAAAATAATAGAATTAGCTAATCCTATTATTATGGATAATGGTGTTCATAGTTTATGTGATAAATTTAGTTATTGTTATAGTACTAATATATTAACTATAAATAATATACAGTATGATTATAAAGATATATTTACTTTTGAAATTGTAGAGAGACATAAACGTGATGTAGAAGTATTTAGTGCTGCTACTGGTTATGGTAAGGTTTCTGCTATGGTAGATTATAGTTCTTATTTATTAGAGTTTAGTTTAAATTCTAATAAGAATGATAGAATAGAAGTATTATTAATAGATAAGAGTAATCCTATAATGATTAATTATTTAGTAGATCTACAAACTATAAAAGATATAGAATTAGTTATGAAAGATATAGTTGATTGTAATAATAAAACTAGAGTAAATACTAGTGAGGTTATAGCTATAGGTACTCATGAAATATATACTAATCTTTCTTATAACTTAGAAGATAAGGTATTAATAGTTAATGGTAGATCTATTGCTTTAAGTTCTATTGATAGAGTAGATCATAGGGCTAATTATAATGCTGTAGAATCTTTATGTGCTTCTAAAGAAGATATGTTTGATTATAGTTATTCTAGTGCTAAACGTTTGGCTAATGAAAATAAGTTTTTAAATGATAAAAAGCTTACTCGTATTAGCACTTTCTATACTGATATATATTTAGATATTTATTTAAATGATAGTGAAGTAATTACTTTAGTAATCATTGGTGTTATAAAAGATAATAGTTCTAGAATATATTATTCTATGCTTAATATTACCCAGGATATAATTAATTTTATTAATACATTACGTTCATATTAATTAATAGTTTAATTACTATTTGATTGTTATTGTTTAGTTATTGTTTAGTTAGTGTTTGTTTCTTATAATGATTTAAACAAATAAAAAGGATTAGTTTAGAACTTAATCCTTTTTATTTGTTTAATCTAGCATGTTTATTAGCTTATACAATTGGATTTATTGTACTTTTACTAAATTCTTTTTTATGTTAACTATTGTACCAATTAATCCTAAACTTAGTAATGCAGCACCTACAATCATAAAGATACTATTTGTAAGATTTCCAAAGACTGAACCATTGAATAATGCTAAACCTATTCCCATTATTATATTAATTACTCCGTTAGGTTTAAGCCATGCTTTTACTGATTCTTCAGTGTAATTTTTAAAACCACTTTTCTGAAATGGAACGAATACACCTAATGCGTTCATTATTCCTTCGCATACAAATAGAATTGCTATTACATAAATTGTCATATCCATAATTCTACCTCCTAGAATATTCATATTCTTCTATAACTTTATATTAGTCTAATTGTATTTAGAAGTCAATTATTCTATAAAAGAACAAAATTATATTAATACATTTTACAATATTTACAATATATTATTCGTAATGTCTTAGTTTTTATATAACTTAATGTTGATTCTAATATAGTGAGATATTTTATGAACTTATTTTGTGCTGTTAAGCAGGTATCAACAAGGTAACCTTTTTCTTGTTTCCATTCTTGTAAACCTTGATAATATAATAACTTAGATTCATCAGTAATGATAAATGGTATAAGATTATTGCTAAGATATTCTTTGAATCGCTAGTGTTACTCTACAAAATAGAATGAAGTAATTTAATAAAAGATTCATTTAGGAGATCGCTGGCATGTTCAATAATTAAATCAATACAGCAAAATAGTTAGATGTTTCATATTCTTACTGATAAATCATTTAATCATTCTAACACTATTCTAACACCGTATCAGTGTTAGAATAGTGTTAGAATGAAATAGTATGTAACTAGTGATCCAATATAAAAGGCTTAACTCCACAATACAAGAGTTAAGCCTTAAGAATTTATAAAGAATTATATTATTCCCATTCAATAGTAGCACAAGGCTTAGGAGATAAATCATAACATACACGATTTACATTCTTTACTTCCTTTAAGATACGATCTGTAATCTTCATAAGTACTGCCCAATCTATTTGTTCAATAGAAGCACTCATAGCATCTATTGTATTAACAGCACGAAGAATAACAGGGTATTCAAAACAACGAGCATTATCTTTAACACCAACTGATTTAAAATCAGGAACTACTGTAAAGTATTGCCAAACAGTTTGGTCTAAACCAGCTATTTCAAATTCTTCACGAAGAATAGCATCTGATTCACGAACTGCAGTTAAACGTTCTTCATTAATAGCACCTAAACAACGAACACCTAAACCAGGACCTGGGAAAGGTTGACGATAAACCATATTATGAGGTAAACCTAATTCAACACCACAAGCACGAACCTCATCTTTAAATAATTGTTTTAAAGGTTCTACTAAAGAGAAAGCTAAATCATCAGGAAGACCACCAACATTATGATGAGACTTAACAACCTTAGCAGTCTTAGTACCAGACTCAACAATATCAGGATAAATAGTACCCTGAGCTAAGAAATCAATCCCCTCAAGCTTACGAGCCTCTTCTTCAAAAACACGAATGAACTCAGCACCAATAATCTTTCTCTTATTTTCAGGTTCAGAAACATTAGCTAACTTACCTAAGAAACGATCACTAGCATCAACATAAACTAAATTAGCATTAAGTTCATCACCAAAGATCTTAACAACACTCTCAGACTCACCTTTTCTCATTAAACCATGATTAACATGAACACAAACAAGTTGTTTACCAATAGCCTTTAATAATAAAGCAGCAACAACAGAACTATCTACTCCACCAGATAAAGCAAGTAAAACCTTACGATCACCAACCTGTTCTTTAACCAATTCAATTTGATCAGCAATAAAGTTCTTCATATTCCAATTAGCAATAGAACCACAAGTATCAAAAACAAATTTCTTTAAAGAATCAGTATCAGGTAAACCATTAATTATATCGCATTTAGCACTAGGATGATCAATAGCTAACATAGGAATATTAGCACTATATAAATCAGAACAAATATCAATATCCTTACCATCAACATTACGATAAGCACCACCATTTAAAATAATACCCTTAACATTAGAAAGCTTATTTAATTCAGCTAAAGTAATATCATGAGGATATATTTCACTATAAACACCTAAAGATCTAATATCTCTAGCTAAAACTGTATTTTCATCACTACCTAAATCTAAAATAACTATCATATCTTGTTTCATAAATACCTCCATTAGTTTAATTACTACTATATAATAAACCATAAGTAACTATAATATCAAGTAAATAAATATATACATAAATAAAGATAAATAAAAAAGAAGAAATAATCCTTCTTT
>JAVXTN010000062.1:0-6695 GCA_036642635.1 Erysipelotrichaceae bacterium | reverse complement strand
TAACTATAATGGATCTAAGACAAGTCTTAGATAGATAGTTTATTAGGAAGTATACTGATATACTTCCTAATAAACTACCTAAATAGCTATATATTATGCCTACTATAATTCCTTCTAACTGTATATTTAAGTTTACTATTAATGCTAGTGGTAGTACTGGTAGTAAGCTTTCAATAAATGCTAAAGAAATAGGCACAAAAGGGCCTATTTCTTTTAAGTATGTAATGATAGCTATAATTATATCCATTTTATCACCTATATATATTATGCTATATTATAATTGTTATTACTATTTATTTATAAAGTTATAGGTAAATTTAGCACTTCGTTCACTTGCTTTTGTTAAGTATTCATTAAAGTCTAGATGTGAACTTGGGTTAAATACTATATCTGATAATGATCTTATTACTATGAAGGGAGTTTTAAATTTGGCACATACTTGTGCAATACTTCCAGCTTCCATTTCTACACATTTAGCATCATTAAATTTTGTTTTAATTGATTCTAATTGTTTAATATCTGCGATGAATTGGTCACCACTAGCGATGGTGCCGACATATACTTTACTATCTAGTGTAGTTGATGCTAATAGATTACTAGCACGCTTAACAAGCTCAGAATCAGCTTTAAAGCTAAGACCTATACCTGATATACCATCAATTAATGATGTATCATAATCATGTTGAACAACATTATCTGATATAACGATATCTAAAACATTCTCATTTGCTTCTAAACCACCAGCAGTACCAATATTAATAATGTATTCTACATCATAATTACTAAGTAAAATTGTTGTATTCATACTAGCATTAACTTTACCTACACCACTTAACATTAGTACAACATCAACACTACCAAGCGTACCTACATACATATCAGTATTATGAATACTAGCTTCTTTTATATTAGTCATAAGCTTTAGTATTTCATCTATTTCCTTTTGCATAGCTCCAATAATCCCTATCATATTTAGTCCTTTGTAGCTACATAAAAGTACTTTTCTCCAGCTACAATTCCTTTCTTATCAAAATCAGTATAAGTTTTATAACTAAACCCACACTCTACTAACACATCTTCTATAAACTTTATATCATATACTCTCTGTATTTGATTCTCAACAGTTGGTATTCCATCCTCATTGTAGAATACAAACTGATGATATAAACTATCATCCATTGTAGTAATTGACCATTCATAGCTATTAGTTCCAATTAAACCTTCTTCAAAGAATTCATCTTTAAATTCATCTAATCGATCAATACTATGAATATCAAACATAAACACTCCATGTTTATTCAAATGTTTATAAACACTTTTAAACATTTGTTCTACTTCATTTTCAGTTTCTAAATAATTTATACTATCACAAAAGCAAATAATATTATCATAGTGTTTATCTATTTCTATATTAATCATATTAAACTCATATAGTTTAATTTCAGTTCCATTTAGTTTATCTTTTGCTAAATTTATCATCTCTTTAGATATATCACTTGCTGATATCTTATAATGTTTATCATTTAAAAGTTTAGCTAGTGTACCACTACCACAAGCTAATTCTAGTATATCTTTACCATAATGATGTAATTCTACAAAGTTTAACCATTGTATCATTGCATCTTTATCATCAGTTAATGTATCATAATATTTTGCTAACACTTGATACATTAGCGATTACTTATTTGATCTAAATCAGCATATAATCTATCTAACTGATATACTTCTCTTTCTTCTTCTAAAAACACATGTACTATTACTGTATCTAAATCTACTAGCACCCATCTGCTTTGTGAATTTCCTTCTAATCTTATTTTTTCATATCCTGCTTCTCTCATTTTAACTTTAATGTTATCTGCTATTGAATATACTTGTCTTAAGTTACTTGCACTAGTTATTACTACTGCATCTATAAAAGGGTTTATTTTCTTAAAATCATAGGTTGTTACATTTTCTCCTTTTATTTCGTCTATTGCTTTATATACTACTTCTAATATTTTATCCATTTATAATACCTTCCTTTTTTAGGTGTGAGTGCTGTTGTTTTTGCACTTCTTCATATGCTGCTTCTAAATCTTTTTTTGCTAATGCTATTGTTGCTGATGAATCATAATCTCTTCCTGGATCTAATTTATCACTCATATATAGGATCATTGCTAATTTGTTTTTGCTTTCTCCTTTTACATGGTGAAATATTGCTGATCTTATTTGTTTAGAATTTACACCAAACATTCTTTGGCACATATAGCTTCCTACATATCCATGCCATATACTTTCATTTTCTTCTAGTTTATCTTTGTATAGTTGTGTCATCCAAATTTTAAGTTCTTTTGGTTTCATTTCTTTACAAATATCATGTAGAATACCTGCTAAATAAGCATCTTTTATATCTACGTTGTTTTGATTAGCTATGTCTACGCATAGCTTAGCAACACGACGTGAATGTTCAAATCTTTCTTTACTCATCATATTAGCTATTCTTTCTTCTAAATATAAATAATTATTATTTATATAGCTTTGTACTCCTTTTGATATTTGATAATTGCATCCACTTCTTACCATTGTACTTGATATGTTTACTAATGGCATATTCATTTTATGAACATCATATTTACATTCTATAGTTTCTTCATTTCTTTTAAATACATAAAATGGTATTAGTTTAACTAGTTCTTCAATATCTTTCCACTTATCTAGTTGTTTACTTTGATCATTACCAATCAAATATATAAACTGATGTTGTGGATATCTTTTCATCAATAGTTTTACTGTATTTATAGTATAGGTTGATCCTTCAAAATAGTTCTCTATAGTACTTGCATACATATATTTATATGGTCTTATCGCTATCTTTAGCATATCTAATCTATTTCTATAGCCACTTAATGCTCTATTCTTTATTGGGTTATCTTTTGCTAGCGAAAAAACAACGATATCAATTGGTAAATGTTTTTTCGCATATTTTGCCATTGCTAAATGTCCATCATGTATTGGATCAAAACTACCTCCTAATATAGCTATTCTCATTTTTATAGCTCCATCTTATTTTTCTTTGATAATCTATATATTATCATAGTATGTCCTATTGTTTGTACTACTTCACTTTTAGTCATACTAGCAATGTCGAATGCTGCTTCTTTGATATCGATTGGACTTGTTTTTAGCATACTGATTTTAATTAATTCATGTGCTTCTAATGAATCATCTATCGTATTAATTAAATTTGGTGATATTCCTTCTTTTCCAATTTGTAGAATAGCTCTTAGTTTCATTCCTTTGCTTCTTAGCATTTTCTTTTCTGTATTACTTAACATTATATCATAGCCTCCCTAAACGTTACGTTAATATCTGAATTAACATAAACTTTAATGTTTCTTAAATCTCCTTGAATACTGAAGAATCCTAGTCCATGTATTACTACATCTAACTTATAGCTACTTGCTCCATGTTCATAGGCTTTCATTTCATTAAATGATTCATTTAATGTTGGTATTAACAGCTTATGTAGCTGTGTTTCCCATAGTACATCAGCATTTGCTAGCTTTCCACGATGAATTGTTAATTGATCGCTAAAGTAGCAAACACATGTTACATCTTCGCAGCTGTCTAAATCTAATCTTAGAAATCCTCCAACTGCTAAACTTTGAGATCCTTGTAATTGAAATACAACAGGTTTAATTGTTTTCATTGGTATAACTTGTTTTAGCATTTTAGCATCTACATGAGTTAGTAATGAATCATATCTTGTTAATCCTGGTGTATCGATAATTTTATGATCATTCCATGCTATATCAATGAAATCTAAAGTAGTTCCTGGATATCTTGATGTAGTTCGATCACTATTACCTACTACTGCATTTAGTATTGTGCTCTTACCTGCATTAGCCATTCCCATTACTACTATATCTTTATCATTTGCATAACCATTTAATACTTTTTGTATTTCAAATACTGAATCATTATTTTCGATTGATGCATTAGCTGCTAATCCTCCGCATATAATGATTCCTTTAACTTCAATTCCATAAAATTTAAGTCTCTTATATATAAACTGTATAATCTTGTTATTACCCATTGATTCTGGTAGTAAATCTCTTTTACTTGCTACTAATACAATCTCTTTATCTTTTAAATGTCTATTCATTCCTTTTACTATGTTAGCTTCAAAATCAAATAAGTCTACTACCCATAATACAAAGGCATCCATACTTGCTATCTTTCTTAGCACTTCATCATTATCTATTCCTTGTTGCATTGATATTTTCATATCATCATAATGTGTAATTCTAAAACAACGTTGACAGTATTCTCCATCTTGCTTAGGTGTATATCCAATTGCATGAATATCTTCACTTTGCATTTTTACTCCACAGCCCTTACAATATCTACTCATAGTATTTACCTCTCTCTAGTAGTTTCTTCTTTTCTAGTTTGTTATATATGATATTCTCTACTACTCTTAATAGTTTGGTCCATGATATATCTTGTTTAACTAATGGTGTAGTTAAGATACATTTAAACCCCATAAGTTTCCCTCCTAGTACATCAGTTAATAGTTGATCACCTAGGATTGCTACTTGATTTGAAGTAAGTGCATAGTCACTTAGTATTTGTTTATAGGTATGTTTCATTGGCTTCAAAGCAAAAGAGTAGGCCTTAATATTTGTTGATTTTGTAAATCTTGTTACTCTTTTATTAGTATTATTAGATACTAATACTAGTTTAATACCTCGCTCTACTATCATATTTATAAAGCTAATTGCTTCTTCACTAGCAGTATCAATATTATGTGGAGCTAAAGTATTATCAATATCACATATAATTAATTTTATATGTTGCTCCTCTAATAATTCTATATTTAAATCTTTATAACTTTTAATATACATATCAGGTTTAAACATTTCTAACAAGTCTACTCACCTCTCAACTATACATGCTTATATTTTAACATATAACACCCTTCTTTTCTATCTTTTAATATAGTAAACATTTTATTTTATAGTTAATCATATACTAAATTAGGTGATAAAATGTTTACTATGCTATTTACTTTATTATCCTCAACATTCCTATATGTAGGATATCTCAAAAACAACTCTTTTGCACAACCCCTAAATAAAGAGGATGAACTAAAATACATTAATCTAATGGATAAAGGAGACCACAATGCTCGTAATACCCTAATCGAGCATAATTTGCGTTTAGTAGCTCACATAGTTAAAAAGTATGATTTTAAAAAAGAACTTAACGAAGATCTTATTAGTATAGGTACTATTGGTTTAATAAAAGGAGTAGATAGTTTTAAATCAGAAACTGGTCATAAGCTTACTACTTATATAGCACGTTGTATTGAGAATGAAATATTAATGTATTTACGTGCTAATAAGAACTATTTTAAGAATATATCTTTAAATGAACCTATTTCTAATGATAGTGATGGTAATGAAATAACACTATTAGATGCTTTAGCAGCACCTAAAGAGCGTAGCATTATAGATCAAATAGAACTAGATAATAATATTAAACTTTTAAGAAGTTATCTCTATGTATTAGATGAACGTGAACTCGAGATTATCACTCGACGTTTCGGTTTGTTCAATCAGATTGAACAAACACAGAAACAGATTGCTAAGGATCTTAGCATTTCACGTTCATATGTATCTAGGATAGAAAAGCGTAGTTTTGTTAAAATTTATCGTGAGTTTCAAAAGCACCAAAATAAAAGTGATACTTGATCACTTTTTTTATAATTTATAAGAGATATAAGATAATTTGAATTCTAATAGTTCATTCATTTTATTAATTAAGCCTAGTAGTTCGTACTTATCAAATACTGCTATATCTATATAGCAGTATTTACTACCTAGTGCTCCACCAAAACTTCTAGCTATACCTAAATCATAGGCAACACTATTAAACTGTTTCTCTAAATTACGTCTAAATATAGCAATATCTTCTTTAGATTGGGTATGTTCATAATAAATATATCCAAATTCCCCACCTAGTTTTTCAAAGTTATCATAGATATCATGTAATTTTTCATTTCTTTCTTCAAAGAAATGTGGATATGAAGTAGTTTGTAAATATATATCTTCATGAATATTTTCACTTATAACATCTTGATCTAATTTGTAAGCAAAATATATATAAGTAGGATCATCATACTCTACCCAGTCTTTATCAATAATTAAATCACAAATCTCTTCAAATAGATTATCCAAAGTAATAGCATTCTCATTATCAGATTTAACATCAATTATTTCAACACTAGCAATTCTAGCTTCTAGTTCTAATTGACCTACATATAACAATAATAGTCTATTAACTATTTCATCTTTTTCATTATCATTCATCTTTTGTAAAGCTTCACTGTAAACTTGAATATGAAGACACTTGTTACTCTCATCTACTGTATAATATACAATAAAATCACTACCATAATATTCAGCATTACTAAGTTTAATTACAGTATTTTTAGCCCTTTGTGTTAGAGGAGCTAAATATGGACAAACTAACCAACTACTTTTTAAAGCAATAGGCATAAACTTACAAATTAAAGCACAGATATATTGACTACTCTTATTATAGCCAGGATCAAAGCATAATTCATATAGACCAACTTCACCCTTCTCCACAAATATTGGACAAGCAGTAATTGTTTCTAATTCAAAGTTCAAGTCATTAATAATATCTTT
>JAVXTN010000061.1:0-6696 GCA_036642635.1 Erysipelotrichaceae bacterium | reverse complement strand
TGAAGAAGATTATAGTAATTATAAGTTACCAAGTATAAATTTATTAAAAACAAGTGATAGGAAAAGTAATAAATCTAGTGTTAATAATGCAGCAGCATTAGATGCAGGAAAGAAACTAATAGCAATATTAGATGAATTTGGAGTTAAAGCAACATTAGTAGATACACATGTAGGATCAAGTGTAACTAAGTTTGAAATTAAACCAGATTTAGGAGTAAGAGTAAATAAAATAAGTAATCTACAATATGATATAAAGATGGCATTAGCTGCTAAAGATATAAGAATTGAAGCACCAATACCAGGAAAATCAGCAGTAGGAATAGAAATACCAAATGTTGAAAAGACAATGGTACATATGAAAGAACTAATGAAGAATGTACCAGAAGCAGATGCTAAAAAGAAATTACTATTTGCTTTAGGAAGAGATTTAATGGGAAATTGTGTATATGGAGAATTAAATAGAATGCCACATCTATTAGTAGCAGGTGCTACTGGATCTGGAAAATCAGTATGTATAAATTCAATACTAACTTCTATATTAATGAGAAGTAAACCAGATGAAGTTAAACTTCTATTGATAGATCCAAAGAAGGTTGAGTTTACACCTTATCATAATATACCACATCTTATAGGACCAGTTATTAGTGATGCTACAGAAGCTGCTAGAGCACTTAAGGTAGTAGTAGAAATGATGGATAATAGGTATGAACTATTTTCTCAAGCACAAGTAAGGAATATAGCAGGTTATAATACATACTTAGAGAAACATAAAGAGTTAGGAATGAAGAAACTACCTTGGATAGTTATAGTAGTAGATGAGTTAGCTGATTTAATGCTAGTAGCTGCTAAAGAGGTAGAAGGTAATATACAGAGAATTACTCAGTTAGCAAGAGCTGCTGGAATTCATTTAATAGTAGCTACTCAAAGACCTTCAGTAGATGTAATAACAGGAGTAATTAAAGCTAATATACCTAGTAGAATAGCTTTTGCAGTATCAAGTGCAATTGATAGTAGAACAATACTTGATCAAGGAGGAGCTGAGAAACTATTAGGCTTTGGTGATATGTTATATATACCTGTAGGTGAACAAACAGCTATAAGGGCTCAAGGAGCCTTTGTAAGTGATGAAGAAGTAAATGATGTTTGTGCTTGTGCACGTAAACAAGGTAAACCTAAATATGATGATGCTTTTATAAGATTAGAATTATTAGATGGTGGTCCTCAATCTACTGAAACATTTGCTGATCCACTATATGATGAAGTAAAAGAATTCATTATAGCTACTAATAAAGCTAGTACATCCTATATCCAAAGAAAATTCTCAATCGGATATGCACGTGCAGCAAGGATTATTGATGTAATGGAGGAACGTGGAATAGTTGGACCAGCAAGAGGTTCTAAACCACGAGCAATACTAATAAAGAAAGATGATGAGTCATAATGTGAATTATGACTTTTATACTTAAAAGGAAAAAGAAGCACATACTAAATATACTAAATATACTGTAAAGTAAAATGGAGGTAACATATGATAGAACAAATTAATGAAGGAGTTTCACTACAAGTAGTAGAAACTACTAAATATAAAGAATTATTTATAAAGATTTGCTTCTTAGATGAAGTAGCAAAAATTAAAACAAGTAGAAGATCACTTATAGGTATAATCCTATGTGATCGTTGTGCTAAATATCCAACAAAGAAAGCTATGAATTATGCTTTAGATAATTTATATGGCTTAGGTTTATCCTCACAAACAATTGGTTTAGGTTATTCCCAAATGATAGAATTAAGATCTAAAATGATAGATGTAAACTATTGTGAAGATCCTAAACAAAGTTATGTTGAATGGATGGAATTCTTAAAAACTATTATATTTGAACCACTATTTGATGAAATAACACTAAAGGAAGCTAAAACAGTATTAAAAGCCAAGATAGAAAGAAGTAATGATGATCCTTCTCAATTTGCAGTTAATGAAGCACTAACAATAGCTGGTGAAGGATATCCCCTAAGTATAAGCGCTTTAAGAGAATTAAAAGAACTAGATGATATAAGTGTAGAAGATATTAAAGAAGAATATATGTTAATGCTAGAAAAGAATAATATTAAAATATTATGCTGTGGTAACTTTAATAATGAACAACTAAATTTATTAAAGAATACATTAAACTTTAAACAACGTAATACTAAACTTAAATCCTATTATAAACTAAATAATGAACTAAGTACTAAACCCCTAATTATTGAAAAAGAACTATCCCAATCGAATATTGTTTTATGTTGGCAAACCAACATAAACAGAAAAGATGAAGGTTATTTTGCCCTTCGCCTAGGCGATGGTTTATTTGGATCTAATCCTAGCAGTTTATTATTTAGTGAAGTAAGAGAAAAACATTCATTATGTTATTCAATATATTCAAATTTAGTATCTTATGATGGAGTACTTTTAGTAACTACAGGAGTAGAAAGTAAAAATATTGATAAAACAATAGAATTAGTAAAACAACAAATGGAAAGAATGAAAGCTGGAGACTTTAGTGATGAACTATTAGAGACAGCTAAGAAACTTCAAACTAATACTCTAATGAATATGTTAGATAATCAGAATAGTTTATTAGCAAGAGCACTACATGATGAGATATGTGAACGTAACTTAAGTGTTAAAGAAGAAATAGAAATGATTAATAATATAAGTAGAGAAGATATTATAGATGCATTTAAAGATTTAAAACTTATAAATACATATGTATTGAAAGGAGTAAATGATGGAACATTATAATGAGAAATACCAAGAAAGATATGTTGAAAAAACATTAGAAAATGGATTACATGTTGTTATATGGCAAAAGAAAGATTATCACAAATCATTCTTTATGATGGGAACACCACTAGGGGCACTAGATTTAAAACAACATGATCAAAACCAAGAGTACTGTTTTCCAGCAGGTGTTGCGCATTTCCTTGAACATAAGATGTTTGAGGATGAGAATGAAGACATAATGGACTCCTTTGCTAAAATGAGTTGTGTAGTAAATGCATTTACATCTTATAATGAAACATGCTATTATTTTACAACTTCAAGTGATTTTGAAAAACCATTAAATAAGCTATTAGACTTTGTACAAGAATTAAAAATCACTAAAGAAAGTGTAGAAAAAGAAAAAGGAATTATATGTCAAGAACTAAGTATGTACCAACAAAATAGTGACGTTAATCTATATCAAGAAACCTTCTTAAGTATCTTTGATCAGTTCCCAATGAGATTTGATATTGGAGGAGATCCAAAAAGCGTTAATGCTATAACTTTAGAAGATCTAGAATTATGTTATAAATTAAATTATCATCCAAGTAAAATGATATTAGTAGGAGTATGTGCAAATGATCCTAATGAAGTAATACAAATGATTGAAAAGAATCAAGCAACTAAAAGTTTTCCTAAAGTAAATTTAGTAGAAAGAAGTACTTATAATGAAAGTGTGCATGTAGCACGTAAACATTTTGAAAAAAAGATGGATATCAGTATACCTAAAGTTAATATTTGTTTTAAAATGAAAGGAATATTAGATCCTATAGAATGCTTAAATGCAGAGATGTGCTTTAGAATTATGTTAGAAGCTAATTTCTCATCATTAGATAATGATTATCAAAAATGGTTTGATGAAGGACTAATAAATGATTACTTTAACTTTGATACAGACTTTACTAGGGATTATGCAATAATTATGTTTTATAGTGAAACTAATAAAGTAGAAGAATTTACTAAAACAATTAAAGAGAAGTTAATGAAGATGAAAGATAATTTAATCAGTGATGAAACATTAATTCAATTAAAGAAAAGATATCATGGATCAGCAGTAAAGATGTTAAATAACTTTGATTCTATAGCAACTTCTTATACTAGGAAGTACTTTGAAAAATTAGATTACTTTGATTCAATAGATTTAATATTTAGAATAGATAAAGATAAACTTACTAAAGCTTATGAATTATTAGACGTTGAAGAATACGCAACTGTATTGATAGAGCCAAACAATGATTAATGGAGTAGGAGTAGATATACAAAATTTAGCATCTTTTGATATAACAGATGATAAATTTATAGAAAGAGTATTAACTAAAAATGAATTAAGTATATATGATAATATAAGTAATGATAAAAGAAAATTAGAATTCTTAGCAGGAAGATTTTGTGCTAAAGAAGCTATATTTAAAGCTTATGGTAAACAACAAATAGGATGTTTTTTAGAAATTGAAATATTGATGGATGAAGAAGGCAGACCAATAGCTAATGATGAACATATAAAAGTATCAATAGCTCATTCTAATGATAATGCTATAAGTTTTGCAACTTATGAAGAATAGTGCTATCTTGTAAATTAAGAAGGATATTCGTAAGAATATCCTTTTGTTATGAGCTATGTAAATAAATTAATGCAGAATAACTTGTTTGAAAAAAAGATATATATGATTGATAATAAATAGGACCGGTGGTCACTATCTATTGGGGATAGAGAAAGGGAATATATGTTAAATGTTATTGCGTTAGTAGGTAAGGTTGTTGAAATACCAGAATTAAAGGAGACAAGTGGTGCAACTAAATACTCAAACATTGCTTTAAGTATTGATCGTAGTTTTAAGAATGCTGAAGGGGCATATGAGAGTGATACAATAATTGTATCTTTATGGAGAGGCGTTGCTGAATTAGCATGTGAAGCATGTAAAGTAGGTAGTATAGTTAGCATTAAAGGAAGAATTCAAAGTAGAGAATATGAAAAAGATGGAGTCATATATCATAACTATGATATTATTGCAGAAAAATTAAGTTTTATAAATGAAAGATAAGATTGACATAGCTAAATAACTATGGTATTATCTTAAGGAAAGAAAAGCAACGTAGAAAGTAGAAGCACCCGCTTCTCACCTGATGTCTTAAGATATAGGTAATAGCTACATAGAACTTAGGTTCTGTATCTTAGCGGGTGTCCTATGACACTCGCTTTTCTTATGATACTAAAATGGAGGTGTCTGTTATTAATAGAAAAGTAATTCCAAACAATGTTAACGATGATTTAGTAAACGAAAAAATTCGTTTTAAAGAAGTACTCGTTATCGATTCAAATGGTGAACAGTTAGGACTTAAAATGCGAAGAGAAGCGTTAGAAATAGCTTTTGCACAAGAATTAGATTTATTGTGTGTAGCTCCAACCGCTGTTCCCCCAGTATGTAAAGTATTAAATTATGGTCGTTACCGTTTTGAACAACAAAAGAAAGCTAAAGAAGCTAAGAAAAAACAACATATTACTGAGATTAAACCTTTACGTTTATCACCTGTAATTGACAAACATGATTTCGATACAAAAATGCGTCATGCACGCGCTTGGATTGATGATGGTATGAAGGTTAAGGTTGATATGCGTTTTAGAGGTCGTTTAATAACACGTCTAGAAGTAGGACGTAAGATTATGGATAACTTTATCGAAGAAATATCAGATGTTGCAGCAGTAGAAAAAAGACCATTACTAGAAGGCAATACAATGTCAGCAGTATTGGCACCCAAAAAAACAAAATAAACTAGGAGGTAAAGATTATGCCAAAAATGAAAACTCATAAAGGGTTAGCAAAGAGAGTAAAGATTACAGGATCAGGTAAACTAAAAAGAGGACGTGCATTCACATCTCATTTAGCACCAAACAAATCAACTAAACAAAAACGTCACTTAAGAAAATCATCATTAGTTTCTAAGAGTGATTACAAACGCGTTAAATTAATGCTTCATAAATAAGAGGAGGGTCAAATTATGCCAAGATCAAAAAATAGTGTCGCAACACGTGCTAGAAGAAAACGTGTATTAAAATTAGCTAAAGGTTACTACGGAGCTAAACATATTCTATATAAAACAGCCAACGAACAGGTAATGAGATCATTACGTTATGCGTTCCGTGACCGTAAACAACTTAAAAGAGAAATGCGTAAATTATGGATTGCTCGTATCAATGCAGGAGCAAGACTTAATGATATGACTTACTCAACATTAACTCATGGTTTAAAGTTAGCTAACATAACTATTAACCGTAAGATGTTATCTGAAATTGCAATTCATGATCCTAAAGGATTCACTGCAATTTGTGAAAAAGCTCAAAAAGCTTTAGCTAAATAGGTTCAATAATATATGGCCGAAGCAAAAAAAACTCTAAATGAGTTACTAGTTAATTTGTTTAATTATATACTTGTTATTGAAGAAAAAAATCTTAAACAACAGGGGATTAAGTTGAGTATGACTGAGGTACATGTTTTAGAAAGTATTTATAACTGTAGAACAAAAATCATGTCTGAAGTAGCTGAAGCATTAATGGTTACAAGAGGAACATTATCAGTCGGAGTAGATCGACTTGCAAAAAAAGGTTATGTTGTAAGAGAAAAGGACCGCTATGATGGAAGAGTAGTTCATTTAAAGTTAACTGATCAAGCCTATCAAGTACTTCAAATTCATAAAAAGTTTCATGATGAGATGATTGCTCATTTAACAGCTGATATGGATATAGAAGATAACTCACAGCTGATCAATACATTAGATACAGCATTAACATACTTTAAAGGTAAAATATAAAAACCACATAAGTGGTTTTTTTAGTATTTAAAGTTATAACAACGTTTTAATGATTCATACTTTTCTTTAGCGATAGTTTTATAAATAGG
>JAVXTN010000060.1:0-6726 GCA_036642635.1 Erysipelotrichaceae bacterium | reverse complement strand
AGTATAAGAATATAAATATATTAAACATTATAATTAAATTATATGTTTTAATATATTTATTATGTCCTCTAAGGTTTAATAAGTATAGCAAATAATATGTTAGGATTGCAAATCCTAGTGTTGCTATTAATGCACTATTACTGTGTAGTTCAGATAATATAATATTAGTTGTTGGTTCATATGGTATTAATAGTCCTAGTATTTCTAATAATAAAATTATAGTACTTCCTACTATAATTTTATTATTTATTATTTTAGTTGTTTTACTTATGTTTATAATTATATAAAAGAAATAGGTTCCTACTATTACTCCCCATATTATGAATAGTTTATTATAGCCTAATTGGTTTGCTATATAGCTAAAGTTTTCTTTTGTTATTGGAGCTTTTGTTGCTAATATAATGGTTAATATGCTTATTATTAATATCATTATTATTGTTATGATGGTTAATAGGTTTAGGCTTACTTTTGTGTTTTGTTTTCTTTTCATATTTTGTCCTCGTCTTTTATTTTACTCTATTAATGATAAATTGCAATATTTTTATAAAAGTGGTAAACTTCTAAGGAAATGTTTGGGAGTGATTAGGATGAAAATATTTATGGCTTTTATTAATGATCGTCGTTCACAGTTGTTTTCTTGTTTACGATGGCTTGTTTTTTCTTGTTTGGTTGGTTTAATTGTTGGTCATGTTGGTGTCGTATTTCATTTAGCTATAGAATTTGTTACTAGCATTAGATTTGATCATCCAGGTATAATTTATATGTTACCCCTTAGTGGTATGTTAATAGTTTTTGCTTATCATCGTTGTGGTCATTATAATCCTCGTGGTACTGATTTAGTTATTTCTTCTATTAGAAGTGACGAGCGTATTCCTTTACGTATGGCTCCTTTAATTTTCTTTTCTACTATTATTACTCATTTATTTGGTGGTTCTGCTGGTCGTGAGGGTGCTGCTTTACAAATAGGTGCTAGTATTTCTAGTTATCTTGGTAAGTTGCTTAAATTAGATGAAAAGGATAAAAAGATAATTACAATGTGTGGTATGAGTGCTTGTTTTGCTGCTTTATTTGGTACTCCTATTACTTCTGCTATCTTTGCAATGGAGGTAGTTAGTGTTGGTATTATGTACTATGCTGCTATTGTTCCTTGTATCTTTGCTGCTTTCATTGGTTCTAGTGTTGCTTTATATTATAATATATTACCTTATCATTTCTTAATTGATATTATACCCACCATATCTTTTTCTCTTATAATTAAAGTTCTTATTATAGCTATAGTTTGTGCTTTCGTTAGTATTATCTTTTGTTTAATGCTTCATAAAGCTTCTGAAATATTTAGTACTAACTTTCCTGATGCTTATTTAAGAATTATTGTGGGTGGTGTTCTTATTATTACTTTGTCTGTTCTTTTAAATAGTTATGATTATACTGGTGCTGGTATGAATATTATTAAGGCTGCTTTTGCTGGTAGTGTTATTCCTACTGCTTTCTTTTTTAAGATGCTTTTTACTTCTATTACTTTAGGTAGTGGTTTTAAGGGTGGTGAAATTATTCCTGTTATGTTTGTTGGTTCTACCTTAGGTGCTTTCTTAGCTTCTATTCTTGGTATCCCTATGGCTCTTGGTGCTGGTTTAGGTCTAGTAGCTTTATTCTGTGGTGTTACTAATTGCCCTTTAACTTCTATAATTATGAGTATTGAGTTATTTGGTTCTTCTGGTTTGGTTCTTTATGCTATTAGTGTAGCTATATCTTATATGCTTAGTGATTTCTATTCTTTATATAAAGATCAAAAGATTATGTATGATAAGGTTAAACCTACTTATATAGATCATAAAACTAAGTAAGTATATATAATGTTAATTTAATGCTTTCTATAAACAGTGAAAATAACCAAGTCGTCTTGGTTATTTTCTTTTTATGTATAAATTATTTAGGGTTGTGTAGTTCATTGGTCTTCCATGTCCTGGGTAATAATTTTCTAAGTTTTTATCTAATATTACTTTAATAGATTTATTTAGTAGTTCAGTATCATCTGCATAGGGTGGATAATCAAATTTTTTAGTATTAAAGATAGTGTCTCCACATAAAGCTATTTTATTATCTATGATTATAGTACTACTATCATTAGAATGGCCTTTAGTACTTATAATTTCTATTCTATTAAGTTTTAAAGTACTTATATCTTTTACATTACTACATTTATCATAATGACTAACAAAATAATATAATGGTGTACTAGCTATCTTTGATAAAACTTTAGTAAAAGATAAAGTACCTTTAGGTAATAGACCATAACCATTTAGCAAATAATTAATTCCTTCTTCTGCTATGTAAACATTACACCCAAATAATCTTTCAAAATAAGCAGCATTAGTAGCATGATCATAATGAGCATGAGTTAATAATATACCATCAATCTTCTTAATTTTTAGTTCTATTAAACATTCTAAAAGTACTTTTAAATCAGTCTTAGTACCTGTATCTACTAAATAATTTATACCTTCATTACATATCAAATATGTATTACATCTTTTAGTTCTTAATCTATAAACAATCAAATTATTATAATTATATATTTCCATATATCCTCTTTTCTTAATCCTATACCTTAAATTAAGCTTCTATAATCTTTAATAAATCCTTAAGATCCTTTAATATATAAGTAGCACCAACAGGATTACTAATATTTATAGGTCCCCATTCTACATAAGCTACATCCATATTAACAGCTTTACAAGCCTCGATATCAACTGTTGTATCTCCAACATAAAGTACTTCATTAGCTTTAAGATTCAATAACTTTAATGCTAAAAGTAATGGATCTGGATCTGGCTTATGTTTAGTAGTATGTTCTTTTAATACTTTAATTTTAAAGAAAGGATCTAAATTAGTATCAGCAATATCTATAGAATATTGTTTAATATACTTACTACTTACTACTCCTTGAATAATATTAAATTTATCTATAGCTGATATAGTTTCATATACATTAGGATACATAGTAGCTTTTAAATTAGATAATTGGATATCATTAACCCATTCAGCATATATTTCATCTATTGGATATAAACCTAGTTTTTCTAAAATTTTATGTCCATTCAATGAAGTATAAGATACTAAATCTTTATAATCATAAAGTTTATTAGTATGTCTTAATATAAGTTGTTGTAAAGGTAATATATTCATATCAGTAGTATTAAGTAATGTACCATCTAAATCATATAGTATAGCTTTATATTTCATAGTATTCACCTCTTCTATAGTTTATATATTTATAAAGTTATAGTCAATCTAATTATTAATCTAATACATGTATAATATGATATAATACTTTAGACAGTCATTAATCATTAAGATTAAACATACTGTAATATATGAAAGTGAGGAATAAATATGAATCCGTTTGAAATGATAGGTAAACAGTGGATGCTAGTTACTGCTAAAAATAATGATAAAGTTAATACTATGACTGCTTCTTGGGGTGGTTTAGGAGTAATGTGGGGTAAAGAAGTAGCTTTTGTAGTTATAAGACCACAAAGATATACTAAAGAGTTTATAGATGCTTCTAATGAGTTATCTTTAAGTTTTTATAAAGAAGAATATCGTAAAGCTTTATCATATTTTGGTAGTGTATCTGGTAAAGATGAAGATAAAATTAATAAGATGGGATTCCATACATTATATAAAGATGGAATACCATATTTTGAAGAAGCTGAAACAATATTATTTGGTAAAGTACTTTATAAACAACCTATGGAAGCTAAATTTTTAATAGAACAAGATATAGATAGTAAATGGTATAGTAATCATGATTATCATGAATTATATATAGTAGAGATTACTAATACTATGAAAAGATAACTCTTAAATGAGTTATCTTTTTATTATTTAAGTTGTAATAATTATTATGATAGCGGTTATAATAATTATGGAAGAAGTTACATTATGAAAACAGTTGAAAAACTTTGTAAATATGTAAAAATAGTTTACATTAGAGTTGAAAAGTCATTGTTTCTTATGGTATAATTTCTTCAGTTTACAAGACATAATCTCTGTAAATGAATTCTAGTATGAACTAGATCAGGAGGAATAGAGAATGAACTACGTAGATACTGTTATCGAAAATGTTATTGCTAAAAATCCGGGTGAAACTGAATTTCACCAGACTATCACAGAAGTACTTCACACATTAGAACCAGTTATTGCTGCTAACCCTGCTTATGAAAAAGCTGGATTATTAGAAAGATTAACTGAACCAGAAAGACAAATTATGTTCCGCGTTGCTTGGACTGATGATCAAGGTAAAGTTCAAACTAACCGTGGTTACAGAGTTCAATTCAATAGTGCAATTGGACCTTATAAAGGTGGTTTAAGATTCCATCCTTCAGTAAACTTAAGTATTGTTAAATTCTTAGGTTTTGAACAAATCTTTAAAAACTCACTTACTGGATTACCTATTGGTGGTGGTAAGGGAGGTTCTGATTTTGATCCTAGAGGAAAATCAGATGCTGAAGTTATGCGTTTCTGTCAAGCTTTCATGAGCGAATTATGTCGTCATATTGGACCTAGCATTGATGTACCTGCTGGTGACATTGGTGTTGGTGGTAGAGAAATTGGTTACTTATTTGGTCAATATAAGAGAATTAAAGGAACTTTTGAAAATGGAGTTCTTACTGGAAAAGGTTTATCTTATGGTGGAA
Source organism: Erysipelotrichaceae bacterium (assembly GCA_036642635.1). GTDB lineage: Bacteria > Bacillota_I > Bacilli_A > Erysipelotrichales > Erysipelotrichaceae > JAVWHP01. Next base: position 2,026 of record JAVXTN010000060.1, on the reverse strand, counting down.
GTTTAGTACGTCCTGAAGCTACTGGTTTTGGTGCTACTTACTTTGCTCAAGAAGTGTTAGGTCACTTTAATGAAACTGTTGCTGGTAAAACATTTGCTTTATCAGGATTCGGTAACGTTTCTTGGGGAGCTGTTACTAAGATTACTCAACTAGGTGGAAAAGTTGTTACTATTTCTGGACCTGATGGTTATATCTATGATGAAAATGGAATCTCTGGTGATAAGATTGATTATATGCTTGAGATGAGATCTTCTGGTAGAGATAAGGTTCAAGATTATGCTGATAAATATAATGTTCCTTTCTATGCTAAAGAAAAACCTTGGAATGTTAAAGTAGATGTTTGTATGCCTTGTGCTACTCAAAATGAAATTGGTGCTGTTGAAGCTAAACAAATTATCGACAACGGTGTTAAATATTTAATTGAAGTTGCTAACATGCCTAGTACTAATGAAGCTATGGATATGTTCCTTGCTAGTAGTGTAGTATTTGCTCCTAGTAAAGCTGTTAATGCTGGTGGTGTAGCTTGTTCTGCTTTAGAAATGTCTCAAAACGCTATGCGTTATTCTTGGGATGCTGAAGAAGTAGATGCTAAACTTAAAGGTATCATGGTTAATATCCATGCTGCTGCAGCTGAAGCTGCTGAAAAATATGGATTTGGTTATAACTTAGCAGCAGGTGCTAATATAGCTGGTTTCCTTAAAGTAGCAGATGCAATGCTTGCTCAAGGTATCATGTAGAGAGACGCATTAATCGAATACGAAATATAACAAAAAGCCCTTTATATAGGGCTTTTTTTGTGTATATATGCTTAAAGCTAAACTAAAATAAACTAACAATAAACTAACAAATATAATTACAATCTCATATTAGTATAAAAAGTATTTACGTAGTTATGTTCATTAGCTAATTCTAATTTTTTCTTCATACCTTCATCATTAATACGATTTAAAAGAACCTTGTTACGCTCAATTAAACGAATAATAGTCTCTTGTGTTGGGATGCGATTACTCTTACTAGAATTATTAGATTTAGTAGTAAGAACAAGATTCCAAATATCATCACTATACATAAAACTCCAAGGAATAACATGATCAACTGAAATCTCATCTTCAGCTAAAATTTGACCACTATAGAAATCTAAAGGTTTATTATCCTCAAATTCTGATAAAAGAGCATTACGATACTTAGTAAGATTATTTCTTCTAAGCTTAGAATCAGATAAACCCTTAACCTTAGAAGCAATCTTAGGAGCAACATTAAACTGTTCTAATAGTTGGGCCCATTTAAAATTTAATAAAGAAGATAAAACTACTGCATACTCCTTTAACTCGATAGCACTATTAGTATCAATCTTAATAAACTTAGACTTCAATTCATACTCATATATAGGTAAAGATTGATCACCAATATTCTTAAAACGCCAAGCCACATCCTTAGTTAAAGTAGTACTAATACTATTTAATTTAGCATCATAATTAGTACGTTCCTTAATTAATTCTTCATAAGCATAATCAAAATAAACAGGAATATTAGAACCCTCATTCTCCTTATAATTCTCTATAAGTTGTTCACAAATATTAACTATCTTAGGCTTAACACTAGGACCTTGTTTTAAATCAAAAAAGAAAATTTGATTCCAATAATACTTAAGCATCTTTTCAGCTATATTATTAAATTCTATAGTAATAATATCATTATCACTAGGAATAGTAACATTCATAATTATTTCTAAAATTGCACGACCCCAAGCTAACTTATAAGTATTAGTATTATTCATACCTTCTATAATATCAACCCACATTCTAATATAATTACTCATTATCAGTTACACTCTTAAGATATAATCTATCTTTAAATTTACCATTACTAGAAGACTTCTTTAATCTAATAGATTCTAATTCTATAGGATCTATATTTTCTACACTAATTATAGTTTCTAATAATTCTATAATATCACTTAATTCATTTTTAATATCTTTATCAGTTTTAGCTTCATATAACTCTTTAGCTTCTTCTATAACTTTAA
>JAVXTN010000059.1:0-6732 GCA_036642635.1 Erysipelotrichaceae bacterium | reverse complement strand
TTATAAAACTCATTAGTTTGTCTTTTTTCATTTGAGCACCTCTTTAAATATTATATACTAATATATTAGTATTGTAAAAATTGAAATTTGTGAAATTATGTTATTACTCATTTACTACTTCATTGTTAGTTGTTATTTTTTCAAAACTGTTTACTTCTTCATCTGTAAATATCATTTCTTCATGTTCTTTTAGCATTACTCTATCTTTATTTAATTCTTCTAGATTAAAGTTAAAGTTACTTAAGTTTATATCTTTTTTAGCTGCATAATAGCTGTCTATTACTCTTTGTAGTTCACTTCTTTTAAATACGTAGCAGCTTAATGGTAAATTAGCTCCCATACTGGCTGTATTGTACATTTCATATACTCCTTGGTTTATGGCTGTTGATTCCATTGTCCAACTGCTTGGGTTGTTTAATTGTTGTGATACAAAGCTTCTTAGTTGTTTGTCTGGTATATTACTCATTACAGTTTTACTTACGATTGCTAATAGATCGTTAGCTGCTTTTATTCCATCTATACTTACTGCTTTCTTTATTATTGCTTTCATTACTAGTTGTTGTGCTCTATTTCTTCCTAAATCTTGATCTTCATATGAGTGTCTATGTCTACTGAATGCTAATGCTTGTGATCCACTTAATTTTTGTTGTCCTTTATTTATACATAACTCATTTATATAGCTTCTGTATTCATCTTGTTCACAAAAACTTATTGGTACATCAACATCAATACCACCTAGTGTGTCTACTATTTCAATCAAACTAGTAAAGCTTACTTTAGCATAAAAATCTATCGGTATATCTAATACGTTTTCCATACTTTTGATTGTTGTTTCTACTCCATATATTCCTGTATGTGTTAGTTTATCATTTAAATTATTAGTAGCTATATTTGGTATATATGCATCTCTTGGAAAGCTTATCATTTCTATATGTTTAATTTTAGGATTAACAATCAATAATATATTTACATCACTTCTTAAGTTTTGGGTAGGATCTCCTACTTCATCCATCCCACTTATATATACTGTAAATACGTCTTTAGTAATGTCTACATTTGATGTGCTTGCATGCTCGTTTTTAATTTCTCTTTGATAACTTTTAAGTACTTTAGTACTTTCTTTTAAATTGGGTACATTTTCATATAATGATGTTAGATATGCATCTCCTACTACTAATGCATCTATATCTTTATTTACTAAATTAATTGCTAAGGCTGCATAATCAATATACTCTATTTGTACAGGTATACTATTATCTTTTTTTAATTGTTCTAATACGTATTTAGCATTAGCTTCATCCATTCCGTTTTGGACTCCTACATTCTTTTTATCTAAATCTTTTGTTGTTTTAATGTCACTATCTGTTCGTACTAATATAGATATATTTTGTTTTATTGATGTTGGTAAACTTAATGATTCACTTATTGATGTATCTAATGTATTACTTAATACACTTACGCTTATTAGTAGGATACTCAAAATTAGTTCTATACCACATCTTATTATTACATATCTAGTCTTCTTTGTTAAATTAATAGTTATAAAAATTATACCAAATATTAAGAGTAGTATTATTATTAATAGTACTTGCCATAGAGTTGGTAGCATTTGTAGTTTATTAATTTTCACACAACATACTATTGATGTAATAATATAAACTAATAAAAATATTATATCTATCTTTCTTAAAGTATTTATAGAAGGCCTTTTCATTTAATCACCTCCTTTTAATTATAAACGATTATGTGGGAAAAGGATAGGGATTAAATGAAAAAAGCGAATATATGGCTCTTTAAATGAGGTATGAACAATATATTTGTAAGTTTAAATAAACTAACAAATGTTTATATATGTTTATTTTTTAATGATTTATTTTTATCATTGTTTGTGATGTATTTTAGCTATGTATTATTATCTCTTGTTAGTTTATTTAAACTAACAAAATTATTCAAATAATGGCTTAATAGTGGGCTTTATCTTCCTTTTTCCGTCATCTCCCAAATTCTTTTCCAAAGGAAGAGGAAATTTTGGTATAATATTATGGAGGTGATTTGGTGAACTTATTAGAAAATTTAAATGAACAACAAAAAGAAGCAGTAACAGCTACTTCTACAAATATTAGAATAGTTGCTGGAGCGGGAAGTGGAAAGACAAAAGTTATTACGCAACGAATAGCTTATTTGATAACACATGAGAATGTATATCCAAATAAGATATTAGCAATAACCTTTACAAACAAGGCAGCAAATGAAATGAAAGACAGAATTGAAGGCGTATTAAAAGACACAAGCAGTGGAGTAGTAATATCAACAATACACTCATTATGCGTGCGCATACTAAGACAAGATATAGTTAGAATCGGATATCCAAGAAACTTTACTATAATAGACACAGATGACCAAAAAGTAATATTGAGAGAAGCCTATAAGTTGTTGAAGCTAGATGTAAAAACCTATTCATATAGCTCTACGCTTAGCTATATATCACATATGAAGTGTTCACACACTTCATATGAGATAGCTAAGCAGACAGCTAACCCATATAGTAACCAAGCAGAATTACCTAATGTATATGAATATTATCAAAAAAGATTGAAAGCAATGATGGCACTAGACTTTGATGATCTACTATTATTTACTCAAAGATTACTAAGTGAAAGTGAAGAAACAAGAATAAAGTGGTCAAGTAAATTTAAGTATATACATGTAGATGAATTTCAAGATATAGATAATATACAATATTCAATTATAAAGAATCTAATGGCAAGGGATAGTTTAATCTGTGTAGTAGGGGACCCAGATCAAACTATATATACATGGAGAGGTGCTCAAGTAGACATAATAATGAATTTTCATCGAGACTTTAAAGATGTAAAAACAATAATATTAAATCAAAATTATCGAAGTACACCATCTATATTGAATGGAGCAAATGCATTAATATCTAATAATAAAAATAGAATTAAAAAAGAACTATATACTAATAATAGTGATGGAGGAAAGATTACACATTTTAGCGCAATTGATGATACATATGAACCACTATGGATTGCTAAAAATATAACAGATTTATATAAAGAATGTGGTTCATATAAGAAGATAGCAGTACTATACAGATCTAACTATTTATCAAGAGCACTAGAAAAAGCATTTCTAGATTTTAAGTTACCATATAGAATATATGGTGGAATAAGATTCTATGAAAGAAGTGAAATTAAAGATGCTCTAAGTTACTTAAGATTACTAATTCAAGACAGTAAAGCCATTGATTTAGCAGTTAAAAGAGTAATAAATGTACCTAAAAGAGGAATAGGAAATAAAACAATTGAAAACATTGAAGCAGTAGCTAATAATGAAAACATTGATATGTATACAGTTATTAAAGATTATGAAGTAAATAAAGGTAAGGGTAGAGAAGAACTATTAAAGCTAGTTAAACTAGTAGAAGAATGTAGACTATTAGTCGACGAAATGGCTATATCTTATTTATTAAATAAGTTATTAGAAGACAGCGGTTACTTTAAAATGCTACAAGAAGATAAAGAAATAGAAAGACTTGAAAATATTAAAGAACTGTTAGGTGATATTGAATCATTTGAAGAAAAAACGCCAGAAGGAACATTAGAAGAATACCTACAAATGATTGCTCTATATACAGATAAAGAACAAAATGATGTAAGTGATTATGTACAACTAATGAGTATCCATGCAGCAAAAGGATTAGAATTCGATTATGTCTTTGTATATAGTTTATGTGAAGGAATCTTTCCAAATGATAGAAGTATAAATGAAGCAGGTCAAACCGGAATGGAAGAAGAAAGAAGACTTGCATATGTAGCATTCACTAGAGCTAAAAAGAGATTATTTTTAAGTGACAGTAATGGTTATAGTTTTATATTAGATGGAAGAAAAAGACCATCAAGATTCATAAGAGAAATAGACCCTAGTTGTATTGAGGATGTGAATCCAAGTGAAGATACACCAAACTATGAAAGAAATCAAGCAAATGCAAGTCAAAGAAGTCAAAGCCCAAATAGCAATGCAAGCTACAGTAGTAGAAACCCTAATGCACAAGTAAATCAACCATTACCTACCCAAACTAACAATAGACCTGGAACAAGATTAAAAAAAGGCGATTTAGTAGTGCACACTTCTTTTGGAGATGGTATAATTCTATCAGTAAAAGATAACATTGCTGAAATAGCCTTTAACAAGAAATTTGGTATTAAAAAGTTGATGGCCACACACCCAGCATTAACAAAAAAATAGAAAGGAAATTAACTATGGAAAGAATTCTGGAATTAAGAAAAATACTAACTGAATTATCACATCAATATTATGATTTAGATCAACCAACTCTAAGTGATCAAGAATATGATCGTTATATGCAAGAATTAATTAAATTAGAAGCTGAACATCCAGAAGCCTATGATGTTAATTCCCCAAGTGTTAGAGTAGGTGGTCGTGTATTAGATAAATTTAAAAAAATTAAACATAAAAGAAATATGCTATCATTAGGAAATGCCTTCAACGAAGGCGACCTAATAGCTTTTGACCAAAGAGTAAAAGAAGAAATAGCTAATCCTACATATATTGTAGAACTTAAAATAGATGGATTAGCTATGTCTTTACACTATAACAATGGTAACTTTATTCAAGCAGTTACACGTGGAGATGGAGTAATAGGAGAAGATGTAAGTAATAATGTATTAACCATTAAAAGCATACCAACTAAAATAAACTATTTAGGACCACTAGAAGTACGTGGAGAAGTATACATGCCAAGAAGTAGTTTTAATAGTATTAATAATGAACGAAGTGATAAAGGATTAGAACTATTAGCTAACCCAAGAAATGCAGCAGCGGGATCAATAAGACAACTAGATAGTAGTATAGCAGCTAAAAGAAAATTAGATGCCTTTTGGTATCATCTACCAGATGGAGAAACCTATGGTGCTACTACTCATGAAGAGACATTAAAATTTATGGAAGAACAAGGATTCTGTGTAAATCCATTAAGAAGAGAATGTAAAACTATTGAAGAAATCATTAAATTTATAGAAGAAATTAGTGATAAAAGAGACAGTTTAGCTTACGATATAGATGGAATGGTAATCAAAGTAAACGATATAGCAGCACAACTTAAATTAGGTAGCACAATAAAAACACCTAAATGGGCAATAGCTTATAAGTTCCCAGCTGAACAAGTAATAACAAAACTTAAAGATATAGTATTAAGTGTAGGTAGAACAGGAAGAATTACTCCAAATGCTATACTAGAACCAGTAAGAGTAGCAGGAAGTATGATATCAGCAGCCACCCTACATAATGAAGCAATGATTAAACTTAAAGATGTAAGAGTTAATGATTATGTTATAGTACATAAAGCAGGTGATGTAATACCTGAAGTAGTAGGCCCAATCCTAGAAAGACGTAAAGATAATGAGCCATATATATTCCCACACTACTGTCCAGTATGTGGAACTAAACTAATAAAACTAGAAGATGAAGCCGACTACTACTGTATAAATAACGACTGTAAAGCAAGAGTAGTTGAAAGCATAATTCACTTCGCAAGCAGAGACGCTATGAATATAGATACATTAGGAGATAAGAAAATAGAACAACTACATAAACTAGGACTCCTAAATACACTAGAAGATATATATTTATTAGAAAATAAAAAAGAAGAAATATTAGCAATCGAAGGCTTTCAAGACAAAAGCTATCAGAAACTAATAGAAGCAATAGAAGTAAGTAAACAACAACCATTAGAAAACCTACTATTTGCATTAGGCATAAGACAAGTAGGAAAGAAAGCAAGTAAAGTAATAGCTAAACGCTATCTAACAATCGATAAACTAATATTAGCAACTAAAGAAGAGTTGATGTTAATAGATGATATCGGAGAAATTACTGCTGAAAGTATCGTAGCTTATTTCCATGAAGTTAAAAATTTAGAAATGATAAGTAATTTAAAGATATATGGATTGAATACTACAACAACAGAGGATAAGCTAATACAAACAGTATTTAGTAACAAAGTCATCGTATTAACCGGATCTCTTTCAAACTATTCAAGAACAGAAGCAACCAATAAATTAGAATTAATGGGAGCTAAAATGAGCAGTAGTGTATCTAAATCAACTAATTTAGTAATATGTGGAGAAAATGCTGGTTCTAAACAACAAAAAGCATTACAATTAGGTATAGAAATAATGAATGAAGAAGAATTCATGAAGGAGGTAGCCAACTATGAAGCATAAACTTATATTATTAGTAATTGTTACAGCATTATTAGGTGGATGTTCTTCTAATGATGAAAAAAAGAATAATGATGAATTATTAACTGCTCCAGTTATAAGTGGAGATTATGCAATGCTATTACCTTATGAAGGAAACGATACAAGAGTAGCACATGCTAACTTTAATCCAAGTTCTTATAATATAGATGAAATAGGATTTGGAATGTTAGAATTAAGTAAGAAACATTTCTCACCAGATGATTATGTAGTTAAAGAAGGCGATCTATTAAGCTATGATGATTTAGTACCTTCTACTAGTATGGATGATCAACTAGGTTTATTAGGAAGAATAAGTGATACTAATACAATAGGATTAAATCCAGCAAAGAATTCAGAACTACAATTAGCAACAGGAACCAATGGTAAAGTTGAAAACCCAACAATAATTGTAGATATCTTTGAAGCTGATATGATGAAAAAAGAAAAA
>JAVXTN010000058.1:0-6795 GCA_036642635.1 Erysipelotrichaceae bacterium | reverse complement strand
ATATAGCACCAAATAGAGATATTATAAGCATCTTAACTCCAGCTTTAGTAACATAAGATTTTTGAATTCCTTCTAAATCCATACCTAATTTAGCATACTCTGATTTAACAAAGTTAGTGCTTGCTGTTGCTAAAGTTGAATCACCCATAGATTCCATTTTAGAATCAATAGCACCTTCCATCGTCTTTAGTTCTTCTATTGGCATTTGTCCTAGCATTGAAAAAACATCAGTGCCGGGTGGTAATTGGTTTAATGCAAACTCTGTACCATATTTACCAGATTCTAAAGCCATAACAATTAGCTCTGGCTTAGGTAATATTTTATTAAGTTCATCAAATTGTTTATCACTAAGTTTCTTCAATTCATAAACATTGCTAGTCTTTAATAAAGGATAATCCTCTATTTGTTCAGGAGTAGCATTAGCACTAGTAATTAAACTATATGAATTATTAAGTGTTGCTTTATCCTTATCTTCCATAAATATTTGAACTCTATTAAAACTTTGTTCACTTACTGCATCAAATACAGAACTATCAACACCACCTGATTGAATACCAGTATTAACAATGTTAGACATATAATCAGGTAATGACAATTCACATTGTGCTTGTATAAATAATAAAGCTACTACAAAAATTAATGAAAATTTAAATTTCTTTAAATATTTAAGTACTTTTATCATATTATTATTCCTTTCTATTAGTTGTTGGTTCTACATCCTTATATAGTTTGTTCTTATGATATTCTGCACACTTTTTTAGTATTCTAATAAAATGTTCACTATCTTCTTCACCTAAATAATCTACAAAGTTTTCAAACATAGCATTTAGTTCTATTTCAGTATTCTTAATAGCTTCTTTAGCTAATGGTGTTACTTTAATATAAACACTACGTCGATCACTTTCTAGTTGTATTCTTTCTATAAAACCTTTGTTTTCAAAATTTCTTATAATTTGAGAAATAGCTGCGGGAGTAATTTTAAAGAATTCAGATATTTCACTCATTTTAACAATATCACCTTTATTTAAATGCATGATACCATCAAGAAACATCATATCTCTTCTTTTTAAACTTTTACACATGTTAGTTTCAGCATTAACATCACTTTTCTGCATAACATAAAACGCTCTGAAAAGTTCTGTTGCTCTTTCACTTCGATTCATATTCACACCTTCTTCACATAGTTAAGTTGCTTAACAATTAAGCATGTTAATATTATAGTCCGTTAACAATATATGTCAACATTAATTTTTTATAAATATTAGTTAAATTTATAAAAAATTAAGAATAAAAAAAGCTTCGCAATGCGAAGCTTAAGTACTTTATAAGGTTGATTAGTTGAACATTACCCATATCTTCATACCGAAGTAAGAGATAAAGCCCATGATTATTAAGAATGCTATAGCATACTTAATAACTTTAGATAGAATTTCTCCATCTTTACCAGCTAATGAAGTAGCGGCTACTCCAATTGCGATACTTTGTGGGGATAACATCTTACCAGCAGCTGTACCCATAGTATTTGCAGCAGCTAACCAATAAGGATCAGCACCAATAGCGCTAGCAGCTTCTATTTGAACATTACCAAATAGAACTGAACTTGAAGTAGCACTACCAGTAACAAAGGTACCTAAAGCACCAATTAACGGAGCAGCAAATGGATAGAAAGTGCCAAGTAAAGCTACAAATAAAGCAGCAATACTAACAATCATTCCACTATATCCCATAACTTTAGCAGTGGCTAAAACAGCTAACATAGTTATAATAGTTTTAGACATTTGTTTAATAGTTTCACCTAGCACTTTAAACATTTCTTTAAAGGTAGCTTTTTGTACTAAACCTCCTATAAAGGCTGATAGCATAATAATAACACCAGGAGTAGCTACCCAAATAAATGTATAAGGTGTAGCATTAGGTCCTGTATAAATTGTTATTGCTGACCTAATAGAATTTAATGGATCGTGAATAAATGGAATCATATTACTAGTCATTAATAATAAAACAAATATTAAGATAAATGGTAACCAAGCAACAAGTGCTCTTTTTAACGTAATACGTTCATCATTAGCTTCCATTTTCATTTCATAAGTTTTATCAACAATTCCCTTTTTAGCTTTTCTTGATTCATGAACACGACAAGCCATAATAGTGCAAATTAATGAACAGACAGAACCAACAATTACTGGTAGTTCAGCTCCTACAAATTTAGCAACTAATAACTGTGGTAATACAAAACTTACTCCAGAGATTAATGTTACTAAACCTACGCCCTTTATTGCTTTAATACTTTTACCACTTAAAGCAACCATAATAAATGGTGTAATTAACATTAAAGGTGCTAATTGTAGTGTTGTAGCAAATGCTAGTTTTGTAGATTCTAATCCAACTAAATTAGCTAATGTTACTGTAGGTATTCCAATAGATCCAAAAGCAGTTGGTGTTGAATTAGCAATTAAACATACTATTGCTGAAAACATTGGATTAAAGCCTAAACCAGCAAGCATACTAGCAGGTATTGCAATTGCAGTACCAAATCCAGCCATACCTTCTAGGAAGCCTCCAAAACACCAACCAACTAATAGTACTAATAAACGTTTATCAGCACTAACGCTAGTGATCATTCTTTTAATAATTTCCATCATGCCAGTATGCAATGATAGGTTATAAGTAAAGACTGCGGCAATTATTACTAAAATAATTGGCCAGAAAGCCATTGCTATTCCTTCAAGTGCAGCACTAGCTGCATCAATTGCTGGCATTTTCCAAACTAACATAGCTAATACAACAGCTATAACAAAAGCAATCGGTGCTGCTTTATGTCCGGACATTTTAAAACCACAAAGGGCTATAATTAGCCAAATTATTGGCATTAGTCCTAAAACAAACATGATAATCATGTCTACCATAGTATCCCTCCAAACAGATAATGGTTAAGTAATCTTAACACAATTAAATATTCTACATTCATTTGAATCGAAAGTCTACCAAAAATAAGACATTTCTAAATGATAATGCTTACAATTGAAAAAGAGCCTAAGGCTCTTCACTAATTTTGGGTTCTTCTACGTTTTTTTCAACTTTATCAATAGTAACATTTATCTTATCTCTTGATAACTTTTCGTTAATAATATCACCAAATACTGTATATATAAAGGCTGTTGTTGGTACTGCAATTACCATTCCAAATATTCCAAATAAATCTCCAAATACAAAGATTGATAGAAGCACCCAAAGTCCTGGTAGTCCTACGCTGTCTCCTACAACTCTTGGATAAATTACATTGTCTTCAAATTGTTGCATAATCTGATAGAATAACACAAACATTAAACTTTGTAATGGATCTACTGATAGAATCATTATAGCACCTATACTCATTGCGAACATTGAACCAAATACTGGAACAACACTACATACTCCAATTAAACATGAAATTAATTCTGGGAATGGGAATTTCAGTATGCTCATGGTTATATAATATAAAACCATCAATATAACTGCTTCTGTTAGTTGTCCACTAACAAAACTTTGAAATATTCTATTAGCTTTAGTAGCATAACTAAATAATCTCTCAGAATACTTTATACCAATCGCAGCTACTACTACCTTTCTTAAATTAACTATAAATGATTCTTTACTAGCTAATAAATATAATGAAAACATAAATCCAGTAAAGTAAAGAGCAAAACTACTTGTAAAAGCAATGGCATTATTCATAATGCCATTAGCACTAGATGTTAAGAAGTTTAGTCCTTGTGATACTATCTTCTCCCATGGCATATTTACAAACTGCTCTACTGTTTCTATATTTTCCATTCTAAAGTCTACTCCAAAATATATAAATATTTCATCTATATTCTTCACTATATCAACAAAGAAATTAGATAAATTACTCATTAATTGGATTAACGATCCTAAAATTTTAGGTAATATTATACTTCCTAAAACAATTACTAATATAAAAGAAAATATTAATGTTAGAGTAATAGCTATTCCCCTTACTCTTTTATAAATTATGCCTTCCTTCTTAGTATGTTTCTTTATAAAACCTTCTATTCTTTTCATCGGTATATTTAATATAAAAGCTATTGCTATTCCATAAAATAAAGTAATAAACAATGACAAAAACGAAAATAAATTATTCGTAATAACATTTAAATTAATCAATATAATATACAATAAACATATATATGTTGCTAACAACATCCAAGGTTTAATTAATTTAAATGTCTCACTATCTTTAATCTTCTTTAACATTATAAAACCCCTTTCATTTATATTATACACTATTACGCAGTTTTTTTAAGAAAAAAACGCGTAATAGTGTATAAACAAAGGCTAATTGATGATTCATGAGCCATTATTTGTAAGTTTAAATAAACTAACAAATATATATAAAGGAAATAACTAATAATTTTTATCTTTAGAAAGACGTTTTGTACTGAGTTTCTTACATGCTTTGAATTTATCCCTCCCCCATTAAATCAAAAATCCCTTGCTTGAACCCGTATTTATGTTATTATTAAATAAGGAGTGATAAATAATGCTTTATATAGTTGGATTAGGAGCAAGTGATGAATTATCACTTACATTAGGAACAATTAAATGTTTAAACAGTGGATTACCATTATATTTAAGAACAGATCATCATCCAATGATAAGCTATCTTAAAGATAATGATATAAACTATAAAAGTTTTGATGATACATATGAAGAAAATGATACATTTGAAGCAGTTTATGAATACATTATTAAAACATTAAAGGAACTTAGTAGCGTAAATGATATAGTTTATGCAGTACCAGGACATCCATGTGTAGCCGAATACGCAGTAAAAGTTTTAATGAAGGAATGTAAATGCAAGATAGTAGGTGGACAAAGCTTCTTAGACCCCATGTTTGCTGCACTAGAAATAGACCCAATCGATGGACTAATGATACTAGATGCACTAGACTTCGACTACAAAAAAGTAGTTCCAAGTCTACATCTAATTGTGCCACAAGTATATGATCAAATAAGTGCATCAAATCTAAAATTAGATCTGATGGAGATATACCCCGATGAACACCGCGTCTGCCTAGTAGAAGCAGCAGGAAGTATTGACCAAAAACTAACATGGTGTATGCTCTATGAGATAGATCAAAACTTTGAACTAAATAACCTTACCACTTTATATGTAACACCACTAACAGTGTAGCTAATGCTACACTGTTTTTATAAGCAAGCCATATAAATATCAATAACTGCTTGTTCATCTAGTGGCTTAAAGCCAGAAATGATGCTACCCTTACAAGCCTTATTAGCCATAATAGAGAAGTTTGAATCATCAATATTAATGGCACTTAAGCTATTAGGTAAATTCAGTGTAGAACTAAAAAATTGGGCTAATAGCTTAATTGATTGTGAAGCAATAATCATTGAATCTAAGTTAGGATCTATATTAAATACATTTGTACCAAACTGAACATATCTAGAAACAGTAGAGTCATCAAGACAATACTCAAGCCAATGAGGAGTAAGAATTGCTAAACCAAGACCATGAGTAATATCATAGAAAGCAGAAAGCGCATGTTCCATTGGATGACAACTCCAACGTGAATTCTTACCACCAACTATAAGACCATTAATAGCAAGACTACTAGACCACATTAGATTGGCTCTAGCCTCATAGTTAGTAGGATTACTAATCGCTATAGGAGCATACTTTATAACAGTTTTTATCATACTTTCCATAAAAGAATCTAGAAGGAACAGATCTGGTTCCATATTAAAATATACTTCAATAAGATGGGAAACTATATCAGCACTACCACAAGCAGTTTGATAAGCACCTACTGAGAAACTGTTAGTAGGATCTAAGAAAGAAACCTTTGGTAACAAAGCAGTAGCTTTTCTTCCAAGCTTATCATTAGTAGATAAATTAGTTATTACTCCAGCGTTATTCATCTCAGAACCGGTAGCTGATACGCTTAAAATTGTTATTAGAGGTAAAGCATCAACAAGGGGAGCATTCTCACTAAAGAACTTCCATGCATCAAAGTCGACACAAGCGCCCGCTGCTATAAACTTAGCAGCATCTATTACAGAGCCTCCACCAACTGCTAATACTACTTCTATATTATTAGCCTTACAAAGGCTAATACCTTTGCGTACGCTTTCTATACGAGGGTTAGGTAGAATACCACTTAATTCATAAACGTTTAGATTAGCATTAGTTAGCTGCTCTATTGTTTTAAGATATAAACCATTCTCTTTGATAGAATTAGTACCATAAACTAATAATACATTAGTTCCATATTTAATTAGTTCACTACCTAAATGATGAAGCTGATTTTGACCAAAATATACTTTAGTTGGAATATCATATATAAAATTATTCATATGTGTTCCCTCCTTCTAATTTCATTATAGCACAAACATAAAAAAAGTTAGACATATAAATGTCTAACTAACTTTTTACATGGTGGTTCCAGTTGGAATTGAACCAACGACACATGGATTTTCAATCCATTGCTCTACCGACTGAGCTATGGAACCACTTGGTTGCGGGAGAAGGATTCGAACCAACGGCCTCCGGGTTATGAGCCCGACGAGCTACCAGACTGCTCTATCCCGCGATAAGTAATAATATAAAATTTAAATTGGCGGAGGAACTGGGATTCGAACCCAGGCGCCGCATTCACGACCTACCGGTTTTCAAGACCGGACCCTTCAACCACTTGGGTATTCCTCCAATAAAAATTTTGGTGGACCCTGTAGGACTCGAACCTACGACCCACCGGTTATGAGCCGGATGCT
>JAVXTN010000057.1:0-6872 GCA_036642635.1 Erysipelotrichaceae bacterium | reverse complement strand
GGTTAGTATCCTTTCTGTTTGTCGACATAATGATACTATATCTATGGATTTTTTTCATCTTTCTTAATTCCACTTTCATTTTACAATTGAAAGCCCATTCCTTCTCCCTAAATAATTATGGATAAAGTACGTATTCTATGGTAAAATACTAAGTAAGCGTAAGTAAATGAGGTGTAACCATGGACGATAATAAAATAAGAATTAAACTAGAAAGACACAAGTGGCCAGACGAAATAGCAGCAGAAAAAGCAATCATAAGAAGAAGAATGATTTATGTAGCAAGCTGTATAATATGCCTAATAGTAGGAGTACTATTAGCAAGAATGCCAGAAAAGATTACAGCCTCAAGCAACGATAATAAAAAAATAGAACAAATAACAAAAATAATGAATGAACAATGGTACTTCGGAAAAGACAAAGAAGACATAAATAAATATCTAGAAGAACTAGAAATCAATGGAATGATAAACATTAAAGAAGATCCACACACACAATACATAAACCAAAAAAACAGTACAGAATTTAAACAAACACTAGCCGGAACAATAAGCGGAATAGGAGTACAAGTAACAACAATAGAAGACGAATTCTATGTAGAAAAATGCTATATAGGAGGAGGAGCATATACAGCAGGAATCCTATCGGGAGATCAAATTTTAAGCGTAAATGACATTAAAGTAAAAGGAAAGAAAGTAGAAGAAATAACAAAAATAATACAAGGAGATGCAGGAAGCAACGTTAACATTAAAGTACTTAGAAAAGATAAAGAAATAAACTTTGAAGTAAAAAGATCACTATTTGATTATACAGCTTATGGATATGTAGAAGATGGAATAGGAATATTAGAAATAAATAGTTTTTCTGTAGAAACTAATAAAGAAGTACAATCATATTTAGAAGAATTTGAAAAAAGCAATGTAAAAAGAATAATTATAGATGTAAGAGCAAATGGTGGAGGATACATGAATACTACTTTAGAAATATGTTCATATTTTATGGGTGGTAATAAAGTAGTTTTAAAACAAGAAGCTAAAGATGGAAAAATAACAGAGTATAAGACACCAGCAACTAATAAGAAATATGACTATGATAAGATAGTTATATTGATGGATCAAAATTCAGCAAGTGCAAGTGAAGTATTTGCAGCAGCTATGAAACAACAAATAGGAAGTACATTAGTAGGACTAAATACTTATGGAAAAGGAACTGTTCAACAAACAATAGAATTTGATGATGGAAGTATATTTAAATATACAATAGCAGAGTGGTTAACACCTAATAATGAAAAGATAAATAATAAGGGGATTAAACCAGATGTAGAAGTTAAGCTAGATCCAACATTCTATATAAAACAAAGTAAGTTTACAGAAAGCTATAAAGTAGATAGTGTTGGAACACCAGTAGCTAATGTACAAACAATGATAAAGTTCTTAGGATATGATATTGATAGAACTGATGGATACTACTCAAATAAGAGTGAAGAAGCAGTTAAGAAATACCAAACAGATAATAATTTAACAGCTAATGGAGTAATAGATGAAAAGCTATTTGTAAATTTATCTAAGGATACACAGATATATTTAAATAATAATAAGACTAGTGCTGATGCACAATTAGTTAAAGCTTTAGAGGTAGTTAAAGATGGAAAATAAGAACTTTGAGTTAGTATCAGAATATCAACCTAAAGGAGACCAAATAGAAGCCATTAAACAACTAATAGAAGGAATTAATAATGGAACTAAGGAACAAGTACTTTTAGGTGCTACAGGAACAGGAAAGACCTTTAGTGTAAGTAATGTTATAGCTAGTGTTAATAAACCAACACTAGTTTTTGTACATAATAAAACACTAGCTGGTCAGCTATATTCTGAATTTAAAGAATTCTTTCCTAATAATAGAGTAGAATACTTTGTATCTAACTTTGATTTCTATAAACCAGAAGCATATTTACCTACTTCAGATACTTATATAGATAAGAGTGCTACTACTAATATGGAACTAGATATGTTAAGAATGGCAGCAGTAAACTCTATATTAGAAAGAAGAGATACTATTATAGTAGCCAGTGTAGCTTGTATTTATGGAGCTAGTAATCCAGAACAATATAGAGAAATGTTCTTTACACTTAGAACTAATGAAAAGATAGATAGAAAAGAACTATTAGGTAATCTAGTAGCTAGACAATATACTCGTAATGATATGGACTTACTTAGAGGTACTTTTAGAGTAAGAGGAGATACAATAGATGTAGGTTTAGGACATACTGATTCTTATATCCTAAGAATTGAATTATATGATGATGAAATAGAAAGAATAGCTGAAGTAGAACCTCTTACTGGTAAAGTATTAAATTGTTATAATACTTATGTAGTTTATCCTGCTAGTGGTTATGCCACTAGTCATGATAAAATATTAAAAGCTTGTGATACTATTCAAGAAGAATTAACTCATCGTTTATCAGAATTAGAACAACAAAATAAACTAGTAGAGAAACAAAGATTAGAACAACGTGCTTGTTATGATATTGAAGCTTTAAGAGAATTTGGTGTTTGTCCTGGTATTGAAAACTATTCTAGACATATAGATGGTAGATCTCCTGGTGTTCGTCCTTATACTTTATTTGATTATTTTCCTAAAGATTTTCTTTTAATAGTAGATGAATCTCATGTATCTTTACCTCAAGTAAGAGGTATGTATAATGGAGATCGTGCTCGTAAAGAAGTATTAGTTAATTATGGTTTTAGATTACCTAGTGCTTTAGATAATCGTCCTTTAAGATTTGAAGAATTCCAAGATATGATTAACCAAGTAATTTATGTTTCTGCTACTCCTGGTGATTATGAATTAGATAAAACTAATGGTAAATATATTGAACAGATTATAAGACCTACTGGTTTATTAGATCCTATTATTGAGGTTAAACCTAGTATTAATCAAGTAGATGATATAATAGAACAGATTACTAAACAGATAGCTAAGAATGAACGTACTTTAATTACTACTTTAACTGTTAGAATGGCTGAGGAACTTACTAGTTATTTAAAGAGTTTAGATATTAAAGTAGCTTGGGTTCATCATGAGACTAAGACGATTGAAAGAACTCAGATTATTCATGATTTAAGAACTGGTAAGTATGATGTTCTTATTGGTATTAATCTATTACGTGAAGGTCTTGATATCCCTGAGGTTTCCCTTATCTGCATATTAGATGCAGATAAGGAAGGTTTCTTAAGATCATCACGTTCATTAATTCAGATAGTAGGAAGAGCTGCTAGAAATAGTAATGGACGTGTTATAATGTATGCAGATAAGATAACAGATTCTATGAAGTTTGCTATAGATGAAACACAAAGAAGAAGAAATATCCAAATAGAATATAATACTAAAAATAATATTATACCAACTACTATAGTTAAAGATATTAGAGAAGTAATACATTCTAAAGAAAGTAATATGTTAGGAGCTAAATATAGTAAAAAACATAAACTAAGTAAGAAAGAGAATGAAGAACTAATTAAAGAATTAGAAAAAGAAATGAAGGAAGCAGCAAAAGATTTAGATTTTGAAAGAGCTACTCAATTAAGAGATATGCTAATAGAAATGAAGTCTGAATAGAGGAGGGTTTTATATGTTTTCAAATCAAAAGATTAACCGTATTACAATAAAGAATACTTTAATAATTATTACTTATACAATATTTTTAGTTATATGTGCAATACATTTTCAAGATATATTAGCATTTATAAAATCTTTTTATAACTTATGTACACCATTTATTTGGGCTTTAGGTATTGCTTTTGTATTTAATATACCTTTAAAATATTTATTAAGTAAATTACCTGAAAAGATTAAGGGACGTAAAATTATAGCTACTATAGGAGCTTTCATTATGTTCTTAGTAGTCTTTATATTTATATTTAGAATAGTTGGTCCTCAGGTTATTGATAGTATAGTAGCTTTAATTAATAACTTACCTGCTTATATAGAGGATACACAGGCTACTGTTGTTAAATTTTTATCTGATTTAAATTTAGATGATGCTGCTTTAGCTCAAGTAGATATATATACTAAACAGTTTAGTGAAACTGCTTTAAACTTCTTATCTGGTATGTTACCTAGACTTATAGATTTAACTAAGAGTGTTACTGAAAGTATTACTAACTTATTTTTAGCTATAGTAATAGCTGTATACTTAAGTGTTTCTAAAGATAAGTTATTAAGACAATTACGTAAAGTTAGTTATGCTTTCTTACCTGAAAATATAGATGGTTATATAACTCATGCTGGTAAGTTAGCTAATAAAACTTTTGCTGGATTTATTAGTGGTCAAATGGTAGAGGCTATTATTATTGGTTTATTATGTTATATTGGTTGTACTGTATTAGGTACTCCTTATGCTCCTATAGTTTCTGTAGTAATTGGTTGTACTAATGTAATACCTATATTTGGTCCTATTATTGGTACTGGTATTTGTGGAACTTTAATATTATTTGTATCTCCTATTCAGGCTTTAATATTTGTTATATTTGGAATATGTCTACAACAGTTTGAATCTAATTTAATCTATCCTAGAGTAGTAGGTAGTAGTGTAGGTTTATCTGGTTTATGGGTATTATTTGCTATTACTATTGGTGGTGGTTTATTTGGTATTATGGGTATGGTATTAGGTTTACCTACATTTGCTGTAGTATATACTTTATTATCAGAAGAAGTTAATAGAAGAATAGAAAAGAAAAGACTAATAAAGATTAAAGAAGAAAGTGATTTAGAAATAGAACAAAGCTTAGAAGAAGTAATATAATTTAACTATATAGAATGCTAAATCTAGCATTCTTTTTTTTATAATTTAGTAAAGTTAATAAATTGTTAAGAATGCTAGATTGTGCTATACTAACCTATGTTGAAAGAAGGTATATTATGAGTAAGATTGATATTATTTCAGGGTTTTTAGGTGCTGGTAAAACTACACTTATTAAAAAATTATTAAAGGATGGTTATAAGAATGAAAAGATTGTTTTAATAGAAAATGAGTTTGGTGAGATAGGTATTGATGGTGGGTTTTTAGAGGATGCTGGTATCCAAATTACTGAAATGAATAGTGGTTGTATATGTTGTTCATTAGTTGGGGATTTCTCTTCTGCTTTAATTAAAGTTATAGATGAGTATAATCCTGATCGTATAATTATTGAACCTTCAGGTGTTGGTAAACTTTCAGATGTTATTAAAGCAGTAAAGAATATAGACAATAGTAATATTCATTTAAATAGTTTTTCTTGTGTTGTAGATATCTTAAAAGTAGATATGTATATGAAGAACTTTAAAGAGTTTTATAATAATCAAATAGAGTATGCTAATACTATTATATTGAGTAGAACTAATAATATAGATCATAATTTATTAGATAAGAAACTTAAACTTATAAAGGATAAGAATCCTCATGCTAGTATTATTACTACTCCTTGGGATAAACTAAGTTCTAGTAGTATTGTAGAGGTAATGGAGAAGGGTAATACTTTAGCTGATGAATTATATAGTGAAGAAGTATGTGAGAAGTGTGGTCATGTTCATCATCATGATGATACTTGTTGTGGAGAACACCATGAACATGATCATGTTCATGGTGAACATGATGGTGGTCATAGTCATAGTCATGAACATGGAGAACACTGTAGCTGTGGATGTGATGGACACCATGATCATGACCATCATGAACACCATCATGCAGATGAAATATTTACAAGCTATGGAAAAGAAACAGCTAATATATATACATATGAACAATTAGAAAAAATACTAGAAGAACTTAAAAATGAAGAAAAATATGGAACAATACTAAGAGCTAAAGGAATAGTAGAAGGAAATACAGGAGACTGGTACTACTTTGATTTAGTACCAAATGAAAGTGAAATAAGAATAGGAAAACCCCAATATACAGGAAGAATATGCATAATAGGAAGTAATATAAAAGAAGAACTATTACAAACACTATTCTCACTATAAGGAAGTGAAATTATGATAAAACCAGTATATATATTTACAGGATTTATAGAAAGTGGAAAAACAACATTAATAAACGAAACACTAAAAGATCCAGGATTCACTAATCAAGAAAAAACACTAGTACTACTATGTGAAGAAGGAGAAATACCACTAATCAAACAAGACAATCTATATTATCAAACAATAGAAAACCAAGAAGACATAACTAATGAATACCTACAAACACTAGAAAAGAAATATAATATAGATCGAATAATGATAGAATACAATGGAACATGGTCACTAAAACAATTAATAGAAACAGAACTACCATTAAACTGGAAAATAGTCCAAATACTAACAACTATAAATGCTAATACATTTAAACTATATATAAATAATATGAGAACATTTCTATATGAACAAATATACTATTCAGAAGCAGTAATATTTAATAGATGTAAACAAGATATAAAAAAGAATTACTTAAGAACTAATATACTAAGTATAAATAGAAGTACACAAATAATATATGAAAATGAAGATGGAACATTAAACAATCAACAAGATGAAGAACTACCATATGATATAACACAAGAAACTATAATTATAACAATAGAAAACTATGGACTATTCTATATGGATATGTTAGATAAACCAAAGAAATACGAAGGAAAAACAGTACAATTAACAGCTAAAGTAATAAGACTAATACCAGAAATAAAAAATAGCTTTGCACTAGGAAGAAACGCTATGGTATGCTGTGGAGATGATATACAAACAATAGGATTCGTATGTGTAAGTAAAGAAATAAACAATATAAAGATAAATAGTTATATAGAAATAGAAGCACAAATAGAATATGAATATGATCAAGAACAAGAGGCATTACC
>JAVXTN010000056.1:3827-6945 GCA_036642635.1 Erysipelotrichaceae bacterium | reverse complement strand
AGATAGCACATTGCCAGGTAATTAGTTCATCCATAGGATGAACTTTTTTTTATGTTATTACCCCTATAAATGTGGTATAATAACACAGTTATGAAGGAGAAAAACTATGACCTATAAATTTATAAAAAATATATCTGAATGTGACCATGATAACTTTGTTGAATCTAGTGATTATTGTAATCTTCTTCAATCAAGTAAATGGTCTAAAATAAAAAATAATTGGCAACATCTTATCGTAGGTGTAGAATCTAATAATACTTTAGTAGCTTCAACCCTTATATTAATTAAACCTTTACCTTTAGGTATGAAAATGTTATATATCCCTAAAGGTCCAGTTCTAGATTATAATAATTTAGAACTACTTAGTTTTATATTAGATAATATTAAAAAATTAGGAAAAGAACTTAATGCTATATATATAAAGATGGATCCACCAGTACATCGTAGTGATTATCCCATGTTAGAAGAACATAAAGAATATGATGAAATACCAGCTATTATGAATACATTTAAAGCTAGTAATGCTAAACATATGGGTTATTACTTAGATCTAAATCATGATATTCAACCTCGCTTTCAAGCTAATGTTTATTACCATGATAACTGGGAACTAGATTTTTCTAAAAAAATGACTAAAGATTTAAAGATT
This sequence comes from Erysipelotrichaceae bacterium, assembly GCA_036642635.1. Taxonomy (GTDB): domain Bacteria; phylum Bacillota_I; class Bacilli_A; order Erysipelotrichales; family Erysipelotrichaceae; genus JAVWHP01. Next base: position 6,296 of record JAVXTN010000056.1, on the reverse strand, counting down.
GCTGAAAAGAAAAATCTAGAACTAGAGATTGGTTCTCTAGAACTCTTAGATGAATTTGCTCGTTTAATGAATTTAACACAAGAGCGTAAACAAATTCATCTAAGAGATAAAGACTATTTTAAAAAGTTACTTGAAGTTTATGGTGATGATGCTCAATTGTTTATGATAAAACTTAATACTAAAAAACTATTAGATGAGAATAAAGCTAAATTAATAGCTGCTAAAAAAGAGTTAGAAGGTATTCAACCTAATGCTAAGAAGAAATTATTTACGCTTGAAGAGTTAATAGTTTCTTTAGATAGACAAGTAACTAATTTAGAAAATGAAGTAAAAACTAAAGGTGATGTTAGTTATGTTGCTGGTAGTTTATGTATTAAATATGGTTATACTTCAGAAATACTTTATGCAGGTATGGATGATACTTATAAAAGATATATGGGCCCTACACTAGCATTTATTAGTCCAATGCGTTACAATTTCTCAAAAGGATGTAAATCTTGTAATATGGGAGGTCTTCATGGTGATTTTGAAGATGGTTTATCAAAATTTAAAAATGGTTACCACCCAACTATTAATGAATATATAGGAGAGTTTGATATTGTTATAAATTCTTTCATGTATAAAGTATTTAATTTAGCTTTAAAATTAAGAAAAATTATTAGGAGGTAAACTATGAAAAAGATTATTATTAATAATTTAGAGGAGACTAAGGAATTAGCTATAAGAATTGGTAAACTAGTTACTCCTCATACACTAATAACTCTTAGAGGAGATCTAGGTGCTGGTAAAACAACATTTACTAAATATTTAGGTGCTTGTTTAGGTGTTAATAAAACGATTAATTCACCTACTTTTACTATTATGAAAATTTATGAAGGTATTATGCCAATATACCATTTAGATGCTTATCGTTTAGAAGGAATTAAACAAGAACTAGGCTTTGAAGAAGCATTTGATGATGAAGGCTGTTGTATTGTAGAATGGCCAATGTATATAGAAGAACAACTACCTAAAGAACGTCTAGATATTCAAATCTATGCTCTAGATGATACTAGAAGAGAATTTATTATATCTGCAATTGGAAGTAAATATGAAAAGATGCTGGAGGAATTATAATGAAAACATTATGTATAGATACAAGTCATACTCATTTAGTTTTAGTACTTATAGAGAATGATAATATAGTAGCTAGTTTTAGTGCTGAAGCATGGAAAAAACAAAGTGAAACCGTATTTCCAGAAATGATAAAACTTATGGATGAAGCAAAATGGAATGTCGATGACATTAACCAGGTCGTAGTTAGCGTGGGACCTGGTAGTTATACTGGAGTAAGGATTGGGATGTGTATAGCTAAAGTATTATGTACTACTAAGAATATACCCTTATATACTATAGATACATTAGCATTATATGCAGGTAAACTACCTAATGTTTTAGTAATGAATGATGCTCGTAGTTTACGTGCATATGTAGGAGTTTATAATGATGGTAAAGCAATTGAACCAATGGGAATTTGGACATTAGACCAAATTAAAACATATATAAAGGAACATAATGTCCAAATTATAGGAAACCCTGAATTAATTGATTTACCTTCAGTAGAAACTAACTTCATAAAGAACTTTTTAGATATTAAAGATAAATGGAAATTAGTAGAGAATGTTCATACACTAGTACCATTATATTTGAAAGAACAGGAAGCATATAAGGTTAAATAAATGATAAGAAGAATGGTAGAAAAAGATTTACCTAGAATACTAGAACTAGAAGATCAATTATTTACTAGTAAATGGACTTATGAACAATATCTTTATGAACTACATGAAAATGAATTTTCACAACTATATGTATTTGAAATAGGCACTAAAATAGTCGGTTACTTGGGGCTCTGGTTAACATTTGATATTGCTCAAATAACAACACTAGCTATAGATAAAGAATATCAAGGTAATGGCTATGCTAAACAACTATTAAATAAACTAGTAGAAGTAGCTAATCAAGCTATGTGTGAAACTATTATGCTAGAAGTAAGAGTATCAAATAATAGAGCAATTAAATTATATAAGAACTTTGATTTTATAGAAATGAGTAGAAGAAAGAACTATTATACAGACAATAACGAAGACGCTATTGTAATGGTTAAAGCCTTAGGAGGTAATTGGTAATGAAGGATACACTAATATTAGCAATTGAATCTAGCTGTGATGAAACAGCTGTTGCAATTATAAAAAATGGGAAAGATATAGTATCTAATATTGTAGCTACACAAATAGACGTACATAAAGAATTCGGTGGTGTTATACCAGAAGTAGCTTCACGTATTCATGTAGAGAATATTTCCATGGTAATAAAAAGAGCATTAGATGAAGCTAAAATGAGTGTAGCTGATGTAGATGCTATAGCTTTTACAAGAGGACCAGGATTAATCGGAAGTCTACATGTAGGAGTACAAGCAGCTAAAACATTAGC
>JAVXTN010000056.1:0-3817 GCA_036642635.1 Erysipelotrichaceae bacterium | reverse complement strand
GGCCTATAATAAACCATTAGTACCAGTACATCATATAGCAGGACACATCTTTGCTAATAATTTAGTAGAAGATATAGTATTTCCATTACTAGCAATTGTAGTATCTGGTGGACATACTGAATTAGTATATATGAAAGACGAAATAAGCTATGAAGTATTAGGAACAACCCAAGATGATGCAATAGGAGAAGCCTTTGATAAAGTAGGAAGAGTATTAGGTCTACCATATCCTGGAGGAGTATATATAGATAAGATAGCTAAAGATGGTCAAAATATATATAAGTTACCACATCCTAAAGCAGAAAAAGAACTAGACTTTAGTTTTAGTGGACTAAAATCAGGAGTACTCCAATTTATTAATCGCATGGAGCGAAATAACGAAACCTTTAAACCCGAAGACTTAGCTTGTTCATTTCAAGAAACAGCTATCTCTGTTTTATTAGAAAGAGCTAATAAAGCTATTATGCAATGTAAACCTAAAATGGTAGTATTAGCAGGAGGAGTAGCAGCAAACTCATGCTTAAGAAGAGAAGTAAGTGAATTAATGAATAAAGAATATCCACAAGTTAAATTAATTATTCCACCTTTAAAATGCTGTACAGATAATGCAGCAATGATTGGAGTAGCTGGATATGTAGCTTATAAACATGGAGTAAGAGGAGAATTTAGTGTATCAGCTAAACCAAGTATTGAATTAGAAACAATAAAAGAATAGATCAAGAATAGTTTAACTGTATTTAAATATTTTAAGCTTGCTTATGCTTATGTTATAATTTGAACATAAGAGTGGAAGGAGTGGATTATATGAGTTCATACTATTTTAAGAATAAGAATGAAATAATCGCTATGGTTGATTTTGTTGCTGATGCTAATGCATTTATTAAGATAGAAAGTTGGATGAATATTGATTCTGCACCATTAACAATAAAGAATGCTGAATCAAAAAAGCATTTAAATGCTTTGAAAGAATTAAATAATTGGTATCAAAATAGAGGAATTCCTCAATATCGTGATGAATTAGATGATTTAATGCAAAAATTAAACATAACTAAAATTAATGAACTGAAACGTAATTCTTATGCTCTATCTTTATCTGATCAGTATTGGTTTCATCCTATAGAAGATATGGTTGAATGGAAGGATGTTAACTTCTTTACAAATGACTATGATTATCTAGAATTTGCAAATGCTGTTTTTAGTGAAAAATCTAGCATATCAAGGCGCCTAAGTAATTAACCTAATTATTCTACAGATGGAATGGTTAAGAAAGCGTGGATCATCGAAAAAGATGGTTCAAGAACTTTATTAAAAGGTGGATACAAAAAAAGTCATCAAGAACCATTTAATGAAATTTTAGCAAGCGAAATAAGTGAAGCATTAGGCATTGAACATACTACATATTATTTGAAGCAAGTAGGTAATCAAATTGTTTCTGCGTGTGCATCATTTATTGATGAAAACACTGAATTTATTCTTGCGTCAGATATTTTCTGCGAAGAAAAAGAAGATAATAAACAAAACGATTATAACTTCTACGTATCAATACTAGAAAATAAAGGTATAACTAATGCACGTTAACAAATAGAAAATATGCTAGTTATTGATTACATTATGCTAAATGAAGATAGACATTTGAGAAATTTTGGAGTAATAAGAAATGTAGAAACTTTAGACTGGATCAAAGTAGCTCCAATATATGATACTGGACAATCATTACAATCTCAGACAGATTATTTTGAAATGAATTTCAATTCAGGTAATGGCAAGTTCTTTACAAATAAAAAAGAACCTTATGAAAATATTATAAGGAACGTTGACAAACTAGAACGATTTGATTTCTCAATATTAGATGAAGTAATAGATACTTGGAAAAGTAAAATGATGAAATGCAATAAAGTATGTCCAATGTCTATAGAAAGAATTGATAGGATAGTAGAAGGCGTAAAACTTAGAGTAGAAAAAATTATAGAACTACAAAAAGATATAGTGAAACAACATGATGATATGATAAATTAGAAATGATTTAGTTGAGTATGATATTCAATAGTTTATATAATAAGTAAAAAAGTAAAAATAGTTGATAATTTATTCACAAAGTAACATTTATATGTTATAATTACGCATGGTGATAAGAATGGCAAATAAGAATGTACCAAAAGCAACACTACAAAGATATCCAGTATATCTTAAAGCATTAAGAAAGCTAAGTGCTAGTGGTGTAAGTAGAGTTATGTCTAAAGAATTATCAAATGTAGTTAATATAGAACCTACTACAATAAGAAGAGATTTTTCATTCTTAGGTAATTTAGGTAAACAAGGATATGGCTATGATGTTAAGAAGTTAATAGAAATATTTAATCAACAACTAGGTATGGATTTTGATGAAAAGTTAATACTAGTTGGAGCAGGTAATATGGGACGTGCACTAATGAAATATAATAGATGGGATTATGTAGTAGGTGAAATAAAATGTGCCTTTGATATTAATCCAGATCGACAAGGAGTGCGATTCGGAATACCTGTATATGATTTAAAAGATTTAGAAACAAAGATACCAAATGGAGTAAGAATAGCAATACTTACAGCAAGTAATGATATTCAAGCAACTGTAGACAGATTAATTGATTGTGGCATTGTAGGAATCGTAGATTTTACACATGAACACATTCAAGTACCAAAAGGGGTTGCAATTAAGGCAGTAGATGTAGTATCATCTATACAGGAACTTGTTTTTGAAACAAATTCCATTATAGAATAAATATAAAAGTGATGAAGTAGGCAGTAATGAAATTAATATTCAGCAAGTCCATAAATGATGTGAGATGGATATATTAACTCATTAACTAACACCTATGGAGCTAGGATGGAGAAACTAAGTAGACATCCTCGTTAATGTAGCGTTATACAAATTAAGATGCATTTCATATTATGAAATGAATCAGGATGGCACCGCGTAATATACGTTCCTGAATAAAGGGACGTTTTTTTATACCAAGGAGGAACTTATATGTTTGAATACATGAGTATTAGAGAATTATTTGAAATGATCTTTTCAGGATCACACATTGAATTAGACAACGTAGAATATGTACAATTAGAAGGTTGGATTAGAACTAACCGTAATAATGGACAATTAGGTTTTATAGAACTTAATGATGGTACTTATTTTAGAAATGCACAAATAGTATATAAGGCTAATTTAAAAAACTATAGTGATGTTAATCACTATAGTACAGGTAGTGCAGTAAGTATTATAGGTAAATTTAAAGCAACACCTGAAGGTAAACAACCTTTTGAAATAGAAGCTACTGAAATAACTTTAGAAGGAGCTTGTGATGAAACTTATCCATTACAAAAGAAACGTCATAGTTTTGAATATATGCGTGAAATAGCTCATTTAAGACCACGTGCTAATACATTTAATGCAGTATTTAGAGTTAGATCTGTTCTATCTATGGCTATTCATGAGTTCTTTCAGAACCAAGGTTTTGTTTATGTTCATACACCTTTAATTACTAGTAATGATGCTGAAGGTGCTGGAGAAGTATTTACAGTTACTACTAGAGGAGATGCTAAGTATGATCAAGATTTCTTTGGTAAACGTGCAGCATTAACTGTAAGTGGACAACTACATGCAGAAGCCTTTGCTTTAGCATTTAGAGATGTATATACATTTGGACCTACATTTAGAGCTGAAAACTCTAATACTCCAAGACATGGTAGTGAGTTCTGGATGGTAGAACCTGAAATAGCTTTTGCTGATTTAGCAGATGATATGGATCTTATAGAAGATATGGTTAAATCTTGTATTGATTAT
>JAVXTN010000055.1:324-7025 GCA_036642635.1 Erysipelotrichaceae bacterium | reverse complement strand
AATAGCCAATCAAGAGTAACATTTAATTCATCAATAGAACCAAATTCTATTTCATCTTCATTAGGGTTAATATAATCAAAAGTAAAATCCATATCAGCAGGAATAAAACAAGTAACATCCCTTAACAGATGCTTAATATAATCATGCTTAGGATGAGCAACAGCTCTAGTGTAAACTTTATCAACACTCCAAGAAGCTTTAAATTTAGTAGGGATAGGCTTGTTCTGATCATAGTAAGCAACTATGTAAAGAAGTGCCTGAAAACTCTGCGTAGATACCTCTATTTGATGTCTAGGACTAAAAGTAGTTTCATCCCAAGCATCAATAGAATCATCAAGCATCTCTATTAAAGCCGACTGCCAGTTATTAATCATATCCTTAGATGATTCTGAATCTTCTCCATAATAACTATAGTAATTATTTTCATTAAATGTAATCATAGTGTACCTCAACTTTCTTAAATATTATAACAAATATATTTGTTTAAACAAAACTATTTTTTTAGATATGTTATAATAATAAAAACGGAGGTAACATATGAAAAAAGCCAACAGCAAATGCCCATCATGTGGACATAAATTTAATGTAGGAATATTCCCCTTAGGATTTACTTATACTTGTCCTAAATGTAGAAAAGAATTGGTATTAGAATCTAAGTATTATAAAAAATATTTAATCTTAGATATACTATGGATTGTAGCGATGCTATTAACTATTATTATAATAAATTTAATAGTACCTGCATCGCCAATCATAGTAGTAGTAATATTATTCTTTGCTATAGTACCTAGATTTTTATTCAGTTCATTAGGAACAACACTAGATTTATATCATTATAAAATAGATGAATCTAAACCAGAGTGGCACTATGATGGAGAAGGAAACTACTATAATGAACAAGGTGAAAAAGAAGACTTTATTATAGAAGAACCAATAAATAAAGAAAAATAAATATATGAAATAAAGAAGCTAAAATCACATTTAGCTTCTTTATTTCATATATTAGGAGATAGTAGTAACTTTTGAATGAGCATTATACAATTATATAAAGTTTATTAAGTAAAACAATTTATTTATTATACGCAATGTGATAAAATATAGCAGTATATATGAAAGGGGCTAAAACATGGAGAGCTTAAAACTTATTGGAAATACACCTATAGTTAATGTTGAAAATAATCAAGTAGCTGTTAAACTTGAAAAGTTTAACTTAGGTGGTAGTATTAAGGATCGTGCAGTATTAGGAATGCTTAACGATGCCATGAATAAGAACCTTATTAATAAGGATAGCATATTGATAGAAGCTACTAGTGGTAATACTGGAATTGCTTTAGCATTAATTGGTAGTCTATATAAACTTAAGGTTGTTATAGTAATGCCTGAAACTATGAGTAATGAACGTAGACAATTAGTTAAAGCTTATGGAGCTAAACTAATTTTATCTAAGGGTAGTGAAGGTATGAATGGTGCTATAAAATTAGTTAATAGTATGATGAAAGAAAATAGTAATTATATCAGCTTAAATCAGTTTAACAATCCTGCTAATGTTAATATTCATTATGAAACAACTGGGCAGGAAATCATTAAACAAGTTCCTGACGTTGATATGTTTGTTGCAACAGTTGGTACTGGTGGTACTTATATGGGAATATCTAAAGCTTTAAAGGAATATAATAGTAATATTAAGTGCTATGCTGGTGAACCTACTAATAGTAATGTATTGAGTGGTGGCACTGGTAATGCACATGCAATACAAGGAATTGGTGCTGGTTTTATACCTTCTATTATAGACTTTAATTATATAGATGATATAATGCTAGTGGATGATGAAGAAGCATTAAATGAAACAGTAAACTTTGTTAAAGAAACTGGAGTCTTTGTAGGAATATCTAGTGGTGCTAATATAGCATTAGCACGTAGATTAGCTAAAGAGAATCCAGGTAAGAAAATTGTAACAATAGCCCCTGATGGTGGGGAAAAGTACTTATCAGTACTTAACTTTGAGGTGAAATAATGACATTAAAACAAGAGATAAGCTACAACATAGATCGAGTACTAGAGTATGATCCAGCAGCAAGATCTAGAATTGAAGTATTATTATTATATCCACATATAAGAGCTTTAATTGCGCATCATTTTTCACATAAATTATATTTGAATAAACATTATTTTATGGCGCGCTGGGTAGGAAATCGTTCACGTAAAAAAACTGGAATTGAAATTCATCCAGGAGCAGTAATAGGTAAAGGTTTAGTAATAGACCATGGAATGGGTGTAGTAATTGGAGAAACAGCTATTGTTAAAGATAATGTATTAATTTATCATGGAGTAACTCTAGGTGGTAATGGAAAAGAACACGTTAAAAGACATCCAACAGTAGGAAACAATGTAATGATTGGTTGTGGTGCTAAAATTTTAGGAAATATTGAAATTGGTGATAATACACAAATTGGAGCAAATGCTGTAGTTACTAAATCAACAGCAGCTAATTCTACAGTAATTGGAATACCAGCAAAAGAAAAGAAAGCCTAAGGAGGATTTTATGGGAATAAAACAACTTATAGTACCGATGTACTATGTAAATAAATTAGATTATATAGAAACAGAAAGAGCAATTAAATATGTTAAAGACTGTTTTGAAAAAAATTTAAGTGCTAACTTAAATTTAATGCGTGTATCAGCACCATTATATGTTAGAAGTGATAGTGGTTTAAATGATAACCTAAATGGAAGTGAAAGACCTGTAAAATTTGATATTAAAGAAATAAATACTGATGTTGAAATTGTACATTCATTAGCTAAATGGAAAAGAATGGCACTTAAACGTTTCAAATTTAGTGCTGATAAAGGAATATATACTGATATGAATGCTATTAGAAGAGATGAAGAATTAGATAACCTTCATTCTGTATATGTTGACCAATGGGATTGGGAAAAAGTTATAGCTAAGAAATCTAGAAATGTAGAAACTTTAAAGAAGACTGTTTGTGATATTATAAAAGCATTAAAACAAACTGAGGAACAACTTGATGAAGTATTTGATAATTTAACTCCTATTATAAATGAAGAAGTATTCTTTATTACTTCACAAGAGTTAGAAGATATGTATCCTGAATTAGAACCTAAACAACGTGAATATGAAATAACTAAGCTACATAAAACAGTGTTTATTATGCAAATTGGTGATATATTAAAGAGTGGTAAGAAACATGATGGTAGAGCACCTGATTATGATGATTGGTCTATGAATGGAGATATAATGATTTATTATCCAGTTCTTGATTGTGCAGTAGAAATTAGTAGTATGGGTATAAGAGTAGATGCTAATTCATTGATGGCACAACTTAAGAAAACTAAGACGACTGATCGTTTACATTTACCTTTCCATAGTATGTTATTAAATAATGAATTACCATTAACTATGGGTGGTGGTATAGGACAATCTCGTATATGTCTACTATTATTAAATAAAGCTCATATTGGAGAAGTTCAAGTAAGTACTTGGTCTAAAGAAATGATAGACTACTGTAAAGAAAATGATATTGAGTTGTTATAGGGGGAGAATAAATAATGCGATAAAACCGCTTGTTTTAGAGGTTTTGTAAGTTTATTGTTAGTTTAAGAAAATAACATAAGAAAAGAGCCATATTAATGGCTCTTTTCTATACTAAATAATTGAATTTATTTTTCGGAGTTTTTAGGTTCCATTATATCAACATCTTCACCACGTAATATTTTATTCATATTACGTACGGCACACATCTTACCACACATTGTACAAGTATCTTCATTTTCAGGTTTAGAGTTTGCACGATAACGACGAGCTTTTTCAGGGTCTAATGATAATTCAAACATACGTTCCCAATCAAGTTCACGTCTAGCTTCACTCATATCATAATCCCATTGAGAAGCTCCAGGAATACCTTTAGCAACATCAGCAGCATGAGCTGCTATTTTAGAAGCAATTATACCTTCTTTAACATCTTCTAAACTTGGTAAAGCTAAATGTTCAGCTGGAGTTACATAACATAAGAAACTAGCTCCATAAGTAGCAGCTATAGCTCCACCAATAGCACTAGTTATATGATCATAACCAGGAGCTATATCAGTAACAATAGGACCTAAAACATAAAATGGAGCACCCTTACAAATAGTATTTTGAATTTCCATATTAGCCTTAATTTGGTTTAAAGGCATATGACCAGGACCTTCAATAATAATTTGAACATCTTTTTCCCAAGCACGTCTTGTTAATTCACCTAGAGTTACTAATTCTTCAATTTGTGATATATCACTAGCATCTTCTATACTACCAGGACGACAAGCATCACCTAAACTTAACGTTACATCATGTTTTTGGCAGATTTCTAATATCTCATCATAATGTTCATAGAAAGGATTTTCATTACCTGTTAATTCCATCCAAGCAAATATAATAGAACCACCACGAGATACTATATTAGTATGTCTTTTAGCATCTTTAAAGCGTTGTGCTGTTAATTTATTTATGCCGCAATGGATTGTCATGAAGTCAACTCCATCTTCTGCATGCATTTTAACGATGTCAATCCATTGTTGAGACGTAATCGTCTTTAGTGGTTTATTGTAATAAACCACTGCGTCATAAATAGGGACAGTACCAAGACAAGCAGGACATTCAGCTACTAGTTTACGTCTAAATTTTTGAGTATCTCCATAAGAACTTAGATCCATTATAGCTTCAGCACCCATAGCTACTGCTGCATTTACTTTTTCCATTTCTACATCTAGATCCATACAGTCACGAGATGTTCCTAAATTTACATTAATTTTAGTCTTTAAAGTACGACCAATACCATAAGCATTTAAGCATTTATGATTCTTATTAGCAGGTATTGCTATTTGACCTTTAGCTACTAAATCTTTAAGCTTGTTAATTTCCATGTTTTCATATTCTGCTACATGTTTCATTTCTGCAGTAATAATATTATTACGAGCAGCATTCATTTGAGTTGTATAATTCATTGTATCCTCCTTGATATAAAAAAAGTTGTATAGCGTGTATACAACGTAATATAGATAAAAAGTAATTATCCCTACGTCGGCATTATCCGTATCAGGTTCATTCGGGTTCGAACATATGTTCATCTCAGCAATAGCACCCCGCTACACAATATATATTAGAACATTTTAAACACGTTATGTCAACAAATGAAACGCAATATTTATATAATTATAGATATTTGTTAATTAAGAAGTAGTTTCTTGTTTCTTCTATAACAATATGACGTAAACCAATTAAACCAATAAGATTTGGAACAGCCATTAAAGCATTAACTATATCAGCTATAATGAAGATAAGATCTAAAGATAAGAATGGACCAATACCGACAAATAATAAGAATATAATCTTATAAGGGATAATTGCTTTAACACCAGCTAAATATTGGATACAACGCTCTCCATAGTAGTTCCAACCAATAATTGTAGTAAAAGCAAAGAAGATTAAACCTATGTTTACAATGAATGTACCAATACTAGGAATAAAGAAAGATTGCTCAAAAGCTAATGATGTCATTGCCGCACCATTAAGACCACTTGTATAAGCACCACTTATTACTAGTGCAAGTCCTGTCATAGTGCATATTACAATAGTATCAATAAAAGTACCAGTCATAGAAATTAAACCTTGACGAACCGGTGAATCTGTCTTAGCAGCAGCTGCAGCAATAGGAGCAGAACCTAAACCAGCTTCATTTGAAAAGACACCACGACCAATACCTTTTTGCATAACTGCAACTATTCCGATACCAAGAGTTCCACCAAAAGCAGCACTAGGATTAAAAGCACATTCAATGATATAAGCTATTGTATCGGGTAAAAGAGTTATATGAGTAATTAATACTATAAGGACACCACCGATATATAATATACTCATTAAAGGAATTAAGAATTCAGCAACCTTACTTATTCTTTTAATACCACCTATAGTTATACAACCAACTAATATTACTAAAACTATAGCACATATAAAAGCAGGTATATTCATTACATTATAAGCAGCATCACTAATAGATTTTACTTGGCCAAAAGTACCAATACCTAATAATGCTACACATACACCAAAGAAAGCAAAAGCTTTTGCAAGTAGTTTATTATGAAGACCTAGTTCTAAGTAGTACATAGGACCACCAGTAGTTTCTCCATTAGCATCTTTAATACGATATTTTATAGCTAATACACCTTCAGCATATTTAGTTGCCATACCAAAGAAAGCAGCAATCCACATCCAAAAAATAGCACCAGGACCACCAGCAACAATAGCAGTAGCAACACCAACTATATTACCAGTACCAATAGTAGAAGATAAAGCAGTACATAAAGCACCAAAACTAGATACTTCACCCTGTAAATTATCATTATTAGCCTCTTTTTTAAAAATAGAAATAAAAGCTAACTTAAGCTTTCTAATTTGAATAAACCTTAACTTATAAGTAAAGTAAATACCTGTACCAACTAATAATATAATAAGAGGTAAACCCCAAACTATAGAATCTATCTTATTTAGTATATGTTCTAGTTCTTGCATATGGCCTCCTTATAATGTATATTACATTAACTATTATATTTTATATTATTATAAGTACTATATTCAATAGTAATCATATAAACTAATAAATAAACTAACATATAAACTAATAAAGTATTATAGTTTATATGTT
>JAVXTN010000055.1:0-314 GCA_036642635.1 Erysipelotrichaceae bacterium | reverse complement strand
GAGGTTTTAAAATGTTAAAAGAATTTCCAAAAGATTTTTTATGGGGATCTGCTACAGCTGCTTATCAAATAGAAGGGGCTTATAATTTAGATAATAAGTCAAATAGTATTTGGGATAAGTTTGTTAGAATACCTAATAAGACTTATAAAGGTACTAATGGTGATTTAGCTGTAGATTTTTATCATCATTATAAAGAAGATATTAAGTTGATGGCTGAACAAGGTTTAAAGTGTTATCGTTTTTCTATAGCTTGGACTAGAATTTATCCTAATGGTTATGGAGAAGTTAATGAGTTAGGTTTAAAGTTTTATGAT
>JAVXTN010000054.1:0-7181 GCA_036642635.1 Erysipelotrichaceae bacterium | reverse complement strand
GCTAGTAATATCATATTCAATTATTTTACCTTGAAACACTAATCCATCTTCATATTTTTTCAGAGTATCTCATGGTAATTAGTATTTTATCATTATACAAGACACTGTTTGCATAATACCCAACATCTTTAAGTTCTTCGTTAAGAATTATGTCGTTTTCTTCATTTAAATTTATGATTTTTAAATTAGTATTGTTGATAAAATGTGCAGAATTTTCTATCAAATTTAATTCTGAAATTGTTATTCCTTTATCAATTCTTGATCTTGCGAGTATGCCACATCATATTGGGCCTTCAATTCATCGCTGATAGTAGGTTCAGGATTCTAATTTTCTGAGGCACTTAAACCTATTAGATTGATAGCAAATAAGCAGCAATCCATTGTACTGATCAAAATAATCTTCAATATTTTTTTTTTTTGTTTCTATTCTCCTTGTTTTCTTCTAAAAAGTTATATTGATCTGTTAATCCTTTTACACACCTAGCATATATATTTTTTTTGAATATCTATTATGTGCATGATGCATTTTAAACGTATAAAATGCATAGTAACATCAATTATTAATACAAACTGCTCTCTTGTTTAGATGAATTCTTAAAAGAGTAGTTATTGATAAATGACCTAATAATATATCTATATATACCAACATAATAGTATGTAATTACAATTCTAATAAATAATTGAACAATTAAACCACCTATTAAAATGCTGCTATTTGATAAGACGTAATGCTTTGTATTTGTTTATTTATCATAAAGTTAATGATTTTAATACATTATAAATGTATAAGGTACACATTCCTACTCCTATAAGACAAATTGAAATGAATGTTAGAATGATATGACTAGTTAAGCTCATTTTAATTATGCATACTGATGCAAAATATATAATAAAAAAACTCCCGTAATGGAAGTTTAAAGTTAAATTTGGTGCGGGCGACAGGACTTGAACCTGCATGCCGCGAGGCACTAGATCCTAAGTCTAGCGTGTCTGCCAATTTCACCACGCCCGCGTGTTTTTCGTAGTGCTTAAATATTATAGCATACTCAAATGAAAAAGCAATATTTTTATAATAAAAAAATTATAAAAAAGTAATAAAAATATTTTTATCATTAAAATAAGCAGTTAAAATGAATTGAATATGATTAAAATACGAATAAAACTAGCAAAGAGTCATTAAAGGTGAAATTGACTCTTGTAAAATATCGCGTTTCACTATATAATTTAAGTACGCAATGATATACGCTTACCTGGCTCTATCAAAACAGGTGTAAGAGCTATAGCGGCAATTACATATAGAAAGAAAAGGTGTAAATATGGAAGATAGTACAAAGAAATTAATCGTTAGAACGTTTATTACGAAAGAAGGAAAAGAGATTCAATTCGATCGTGAATCTAAAAACACTGTTGACTTCAAGAACTGGTCAATTGTTGTTTCACAAATGCTTGCAAAAACTAATGCAGGAGTAAGAAATGAGTTTATTGTTGAAGGACAAAAATTAACTTTTGAAGAAGTTATGAATTTACAATTCGATATTAAGACTGTTTATATTACTTACCGAGTATTTAAAGATGCTAGTAACTATGTTGTAAAACATGTACCACTAACAGAAATAGTTAATGTTATTAACTACTTAAAGAACACTTACCCTAAGGGTAGTGATCAAAGAAGATTCTGGTTTGAAATTGTTGATGAAGGAGATGAAGTATTATTCTCTGACCAATGGAACATTGATGACTTTGCTTCTGAACTAGAAAAATTCAATTACGATATCATGGACTTAACTATTCACTTCTACAAGAAGTTAGCTCGTAGTGAAGTTAGTGATAACAAAGATTCTAAGATCTTAGATCTATTAATGAAAGCTAAAGATTTTATTGCTAATAACGATTTATAAAAAATTAACTCCTGAGAATCAGGAGTTTTTTTATGCAGTTATAAAAGAAAATACCTTGCCAAGGACAAGGTATCAAGATTTTTAAAGGTAGGTAAGTGGTAAGTGGTAAGTGGTAGGTGGGAATTATTGGTTAGATTTTATATAGTTTAATAGACCACCTAATTTAATTATGTTTATATCTAATTCAGTTAAGTTATGTTTAACACTGAAAGTAGAATTCTTAGTAATGTTTTTAACTTGAAGATCAACATCTACTGAAAGATTATCTAAGTTATCTATTACTAGTTCATCAAATTGATCAATAGTATCATAAGCTGTTTCATCATTAAATATTACAGGAAGAATACCAAAGTTGATTAAATTAGAACGGTGAATTCTAGCGAAACTTTTAGCAATTACTACTTTAATACCTAAGTACATCGGAGCAAGAGCAGCATGTTCACGAGAACTACCTTGACCATAGTTAGAACCAGCAATAATATAACCACCATTATTAGCTTTACAGTTATCATGGAAAGCAGGATCTACATTCATAAAAATGAATTCAGAAATCTTTTCTATGTTAGAACGATAAGGAAGTACCTTAGCTCCACCTGGAACTATATGATCTGTAGTAATGTTATCTTCAACCTTAATCATTACCTTCTTATCAATAGTATTATCTAATACAGAGTTAATAGGTAATGGTTTAATATTAGGACCACGTACTACATCAGCACAATTCTTTGGATTAGGTTTAATAATCATACGATCATCAATTAAGAATTCAAGAGGTTCAGTAGGAAGTTCATAATCGAAATCACGAGGATCACTAATTACACCCTTAATAGCAGAAACAGCAGCTACTTCAGGAGAAACTAAACATACACTAGCAGAGTTTGTTCCACTACGACCATAGAAGTTACGATTAAATGTACGTAATGATACTGCATCAGATTTAGGTGATTGACCCATACCAATACAAGGACCACAAGCAGATTCAAGAACACGACTACCACTAGCAATTATTTCAGCTAAAGCACCATTCTTAGCAAGCATAGTAAGAACTTGTTTACTACCAGGAGCAATAACTAAAGAAACATCATCATGAACCTTGTTACCCTTAAGAATATTAGAAACGCAACTCATATCAACAAATGAAGAGTTAGTACAACTACCAATAGCACATTGATCAACCTTCATACCCTTTACTTCACTAATAGCTTTAACATTATCAGGAGAATGAGGCATAGCAATCATAGGTTCTAATTCATCTAAGTTAATTTTAATAGTTTCATCATAAACAGCACCTTCATCAGCAGATAATTCTAACCATGCAGCTTCACGGTGCTGTTTCTTTAAGAAAGCTAAAGTAACTTCATCACTAGGGAAGATAGAAGATGTAGCACCTAATTCAGCACCCATATTAGTTATTGTAGCACGTTGAGGAATACTTAGATTAAGGACTCCAGAACCAGTATATTCTATAACCTTACCAACTCCACCTTTAACACTTAATAATTGTAATACCTTAAGAATAATATCTTTAGAAGATACACCCTTGCTAAGTTTACCAGTTAATATTACATTAACAATTTTAGGACTATTTAAATAGAATTCACGACCAGCCATAGCACAAGCAACATCTAAACCACCAGCACCAATAGCTAAACAACCAACACCACCAGCAGTAGGAGTATGAGAATCAGAACCTAATAATGTTTTACCAGGAGTAGCAAATCTTTCTAAATGAATTTGATGACAAATACCATTACCTGGTTTAGAGAAATAAACACCATGCTTAGAAGCAACAGTTTGTAAATACTTATGATCATCAGCATTCTCATAACCACTCTGTAAAGTATTATGATCTACATAACTTAAAGATAATTCAGTTTTAACCTGATCTACTCCCATAGCTTCTAATTGTAAATAAGCCATAGTTCCAGTAGCATCTTGAGTTAAAGTTTGATCAATATGAATTCCTATTTGAGAACCCTTATTCATTTCACCTACAATTAAGTGATTTTTTAATATTTTTTCTGTTAAAGTTAACATATATATACCTTCTTTCTTTTTACAAATGTTATTATACACTAAATATAAGGATATTAAAATACTTAAAATTATGTAAACTATATACTATTAATGTATATATACTAATATAAATATAATATAAACTATTAATATATATAAACTAATAAAAACATATAATTGTAGAGTGTGTAATGAGTGTGTGAATATAGTCATTATAGGCGAAATATCTTGACCTTTAGGTCTAAATGTTATATATTAGTTAATATATTCTATTAGAAGAAGAGGGTGATTAAATGAATAAAATATTAAAAGAATTTTTTCAAAGTTCTTTAGAAGTAAATGATATTCCTAATCCCTTGTACACTGAATATGGTGTTAAAAAAGGTTTAAGAAATGAAGATGGTACTGGTGTTTTAGTTGGTTTAACTAAAATTGCTGATGTTGTTGGTTATAAGCGTGTTGATGGTAAAAAGGTTGATGATTATGGTACTTTATATTACCGTGGTATAGATGTTAAAGAGATTGTTGGGGATTCTACAAGAGTTGCTCCTCATGCTTTTGAGGAGACTTGTTTCTTGATTTTATTTGGTTATTTGCCTACTCATGATGAATTGGATAAGTTCAGGGGTTATTTAAAGTCTCAGTATAAGCTTCCTATGTATTTTTTGGAGGGTAATATTTTAAGACAACCTGGTAAGAATCTTATGAATAAGCTTCAACAGTTGGTTTTAATGCTTTATGATTATGATGAAAAGGCTGAGAATACTAGTATTGAGAATACTATTCAACAGGGTATTAGTATCTTAGCTAAGATTCCTACTATTATGTGTTATGCTTACCAGAGTAAGCAGAACTATTATAATTCAGAGAGTCTTTTTATTCATCATATTAGTGAGGATTATACTATTGCTCAAAATATATTATGTTTATTGAGACCTGATAAGAATTTCACAGCTAAAGAAGCTGAGGTTTTAGATATTATGTTAGTGCTTCATGCTGATCATGGTGGTGGTAATAATTCAACGTTTACTAATGTTGTTATTTCATCTACTGGTACTGATATTTATTCTTCTTTTGCTGGTGCGATTGGTTCTATGAAGGGTCCACGTCATGGTGGAGCTAACTTACGTGTAAAACAAATGCTTAATGCTGTTATACAAGAGATTGGTTATACTACTGATGAAGAAAAGATTAGATATGTTATTGAAAGAATTCTTAATAAAGAATTCTTTGATCAGTCAGGTTTAATTTATGGTATTGGTCATGCTGTATATACTAAGTCAGATCCTAGAAGTGTTATTCTTCAAGGTAAAGCTTATGAATTAGCAGTAGAGAAAGAAAGAGTAAAAGAGTATGATTTCTTAAAAGCTTTTGAAAATATGGCTATTAAGATTATGTATGAAAGAAAAGGTATTAATGTATCTAGCAATGTAGATTTCTATAGTGGGTTTGTTTATGATATGTTAGGTATACCTGAAGATTTATATACATTATTATTTGTATGTGCTAGAAGCGTTGGTTGGATAGCTCATAATGTAGAAAATAAATTATATTGTAATAGAATTGTTAGACCAGCTACAAAATATGTTGGTAAGAACATTAGCTATACTAAGATGGATAAAAGAGAGAGGTAATTAATATGACAAAAGTAACTTTATTTAAAGGTGATGGAATTGGACCTGAGATTTGTACACAGGTAATACGTGTTTTAGAACACATGAATGTAGATATTGAATTTGAAGAATTTGAAGTAGGTGCTTTAGCTTATGAAAAAACTGGTAAATTAATACCTGATGAAGCATTTGAAAGTATTGAAAGAAACAAGATTATGTTAAAGGCACCTATTACTACTCCAGTAGGAAAAGGTTTTAGATCTTTAAATGTTACTTTAAGAAATAAATATGACTTATATGCTAAATTTAGACCAGCTAAAAGCTTACCTAATGTTAAGACTCCATTTGAAAATGTAGATATAGTTATATTTAGAGAAAATACTGAAGATTTATATATTGGTGATGAACATCAAATTACTCCTGATGAAGTACATGCTATTAAGAAGATTACTAGACATGCTACTGAAAGAATTTGTCGTTCTGCTTTCGAATATGCGATAAAGAATAATCGTAAGGTAGTAACTTGTGTTCATAAAGCTAATATCTTAAAGATGAGTGATGGTATGTTCTTAAATATCTTTAATGAAATGAAAAAAGATTATCCTACTATAATTGCTAATGATTTAATTGTAGATAATACTTGTATGCAATTAGTTATGAAGCCTCAACAATTTGATGTTATGGTAATGCCTAATCTTTATGGTGATATTGTTTCTGATTTATGTTCTGGACTAATTGGTGGTTTAGGATTATTACCTAGTAGTAATTTAGGTACTGATTATGCAATGTTTGAAGCTGTACATGGTAGTGCTCCTGATATTGCTGGTAAGAATATAGCTAATCCAACTGCTTTATTATTAAGTGCTTGTATGATGTTAGACTTCTTAAATGAACAAGAAAAAGCAGAAAAGATAAGACAAGCTATATACGCTGTACTTATTGATGGTAAAGTTATTACTGCTGATCTTGGTGGTAAAGCATCTACAACAGAATATACAGATGAGATTATAAGTAAACTTAAATAAATTGTATTAAGAGAATGAATGTATTTCTCGAGTGCACCCCGATAATTGGACAACAATAAACGGAGGTGCATTTTATTATGTCAAAACTTACAAAAGGAAAAAAAAAGAAATATATATATATATTTATATATAACGAAAACAATGGGTAACAAAGAAATCATTCTGAGCATTATTAAGTAATTACTTATTAAATATGTTTAATTGATTACCATAGTTATGATATCCTAGAAAAAGAAAAAAATCTCCTATTATCCATCAACATTAAAAAAAATTATAAATGAAGTATTAAAGGAAAAGCAAATCATTTTCTCCACTGCAATCGAGTTTAGGCTTCCATCAGAAGGTCTTTTGTTTAATTGCATTAAGCCGTATAAAGAGAACTGATATGATATAGTAGAGAGGAAAAAAAAGGAAGGACTCTTACTATAAAAGTATCCTAAACTAAAACCAAATATTAAGATGCGCCACCTAAAAATAAATTTAATAAAACGAAAAACGCCTGAATTCCAAGTAGAAAGTGGAATTATGAGATAAAATTATGGATAGAAGCAAGCATCTATAATGTTTAGTCATGTTAACTCATTTAGGAAAGCTTCTTGTGCTGAAATATAGCCAAGGATCTTTCTTTT
>JAVXTN010000053.1:0-7242 GCA_036642635.1 Erysipelotrichaceae bacterium | reverse complement strand
AAAAAAGAGCATATACAACTATGCCAAAGAAAGGTTATGCTAGAGCAGAGTATGAAATATTGTCTATGATGCTCATAAGTAAAGCCGCTTGTAACCATTATAAAGAAAAATTAGGCTTCTTTATAAGTGAAACTAGTAATTCATTAGCGTACTACATTATAGATTATTATCGTAACAACGAACAACTAAATGTCGCACAGTTAATTGATTATATAAAGGAACAGGGTATTAAAAATTATGTAACAGATATTGTTGAGTGGGAGCTAGCAATGGAAGCTTATGATTTAGAAACAATGGATTTAGCAATAACTAAAATTAAAAGATCGTTATTAGAAAAGCAAATCAGAGAAAAAGCTGAGGAAGCTAGACTATTAACTGACCCGATGTTAAAAGCTAAAGCATTTGATGAAATTATTGAAATGAAAAGAAAGCGTGGGGACATGCTTAAAGAAACAAAGCAATCTAATTAAATAGATTGCATAGGAGGATAAAGATGAAACAAGTAAAAACACTAGAAGAAATTAAGGAAGATTTACTTAAAATTAATAAAGATAAAGGATCTATCAAACAAAAAGATGTAGATAAAGCAATAGAGCATTTAGATCTAGATGATAATGCAAATGATGATTTAATTGATTGGTTTGCTAAAAATAAAATTGATGTTAATGATGATTTAGATATTGATGTACCATTAGATGCTGTACCAATGGACGATGATGATGAATTCTTAGCTGATGATGATGTATTTGAAGAAACTGAAGAAGAAGCACTAGCAAGTGATATCGGTGCGCTAGAACAAACTTTCGCTAACTCTAGTCATGCTAAAGTAAATGATCCTGTTAAGATGTATCTTAAAGAAATAGGACGTGTTGATCTTTTAAACCCTGAAGATGAACCAGAAATAGCTCGTCGTATTCAAGAAGGTGATGAAGAAGCTAAAAAGAAATTAATAGCTGCTAACCTTCGTTTAGTAGTATCTATTGCTAAAAAATATGTAGGACGTGGAATGTTATTCCTAGATCTAATCCAAGAAGGTAATATGGGACTAGTAAAGGCCGTTGAAAAATTTGACTATACTAAAGGATTCAAATTTTCTACTTATGCTACTTGGTGGATTAGACAAGCTATTACTAGAGCAATAGCTGACCAAGCTAGAACAATTAGAATACCTGTACATATGGTAGAAACTATCAATAAGTTAACAAGAATCCAAAGACAATTAGTTCAAGATTTAGGAAGAGATCCTAGTGCTGAAGAAATAGCAGCTAAGATGGATAATATTACTCCAGAAAAAGTAAGAGAAATCCAAAAAATTGCTTTAGACCCAGTATCTTTAGAAACACCAATCGGTGAAGAAGATGACTCTCATTTAGGTGATTTCATTGAAGATAAAGATGCTATGTCACCAGATGAATATGCTAATAATCAATTATTAAAAGATGAAATTAACATGGTTCTTCAAGGTTTAACTGAACGTGAAGAAAAAGTCCTACGTCTTAGATTTGGTTTATATGATGGTAGAACTCGCACTCTTGAAGAAGTTGGTAAAGAATTTAACGTAACTAGAGAACGTATTAGACAAATTGAAGCTAAAGCTTTACGTAAACTTAAACACCCAACAAGATCTAAACGATTGAAAGATTTTGTTGATAAGCCATAAATGAAGCTTAGTAAAAGATTAGAAGCTATCTATACCTGTATACCTGCTAATGCAGTTATAG
Organism: Erysipelotrichaceae bacterium; assembly: GCA_036642635.1. Taxonomy (GTDB): domain Bacteria; phylum Bacillota_I; class Bacilli_A; order Erysipelotrichales; family Erysipelotrichaceae; genus JAVWHP01. The sequence continues at coordinate 5,521 of JAVXTN010000053.1, read as the reverse complement.
CAGATATTGGTAGTGATCATGCCTACATACCATGTAGTTATATTTTAAACAATAAAGGTACTAAAGCTTATGCCTGTGAGTTACGCGATGGTCCTTTAGATAATGCTAAACAAACTATATTAACTAATAATTTAGTAGATAGTGTTATCCCAATTAAAAGTGATGGACTAGAGAATTTACCCCAAGATGTTGACACTATTATTATAGCTGGAATGGGGTATGATACTATAAAACACATATTAGAAGCTTATCCTAATAAACTTACGAATTTAAAAAATATTATAGTACAAAGTAATAAGAATGTTGATCTAATAAGAACATGGATAAGTGATCACCATTATACAATTACTAATGAAGAAATAGTAAATGATTCCTTCTTTTATGAAATAGTTAGTTTTAATTTAGATTATCATAATAAATTAACTAAAGAAGAATGTTACTTTGGTTTAAACTTAAATGAACATCCCGATTTTAAATTAATGTGGAATGAAAGACTTAACATATTAAAAGAGATACTAGATGGATTAGATCCAGGACATCCTAAGTATGGAGAAATACTAGAAGAGATTAAGTTAATAGAAATTGAATTAATTATTTAATAAAAACCACCACAATTAACATTGTGGTGGTTTTTATAGAGATTCAAAGTAATTTATTACTTCATTAGTTAAATAGGTTGGAGTACTTGCTCCACTAGTTATAGCTACACAATCATTAATATTATATTGATCAGTATTAACATCAGCAATAGAATCTATTAAATAAACTTTATTTATTCCTTGTTCTCTACCTATAGCTGCTAAACGATTACTATTATTAGATTTAGTATCTCCTACTACATATAATACATCTACATTAGTTAAATTCATAACTGCACGTTGTCTTATCATAGTAGCATTACATATTTCAGAACTAAATATAGCTTTAGGATATCTATCTTTAATAAGTTTAAACATAGACTCAACATCTAAATAAGACATAGTAGTTTGGTTAGTAACAAACACTTTATTTAAACTACCTAATTCAAATAAATCTTGCGTGTCCTCAATCAAATGGACACGATTTGATAGTTCACAAATAGCCTCTGCCTCTGGATGATGATTCTTACCTATATAAATTACATCATAATCATCAGCAATATATTCACTAATAATATTTTGCGTTTTAATTACATCTTGGCAACTAGCATCGATACAAATTAGATTTTTATCTAAAGCTTTTTGATGAACTAAACTACTTACACCATGAGCAGTAAATATTACGACACCATCATTTATCTCGTCTAGAAGTTCTAATCGAGATTTCTTAGTGTTTTCTACAGTAATTATACCTAAAGCGTTAAGTTCAGCATTAACAAAAGAGTTGTGAACTAACATACCAAGAATATATATATTCTTGGTAGGATAATCTAATTTTGTTTGTTTAGCAATGTTTATGGCGTTGACAACGCCTTTGCAATAACCTCGTGGTGTTACTTTGATTACTTTCATATTAATACCTCACTATATATAGATTAATAGTATTATACTACATAAATGAGGCATATTAAAAATAAAAAGGTTTTAGTTTGGCTTAAATTAAGGTATAATACGAATAGTCATTAGAAATAATGCTACTAAAGTAATGGAAGGATGATTATATGAGTCAGTTTAGAGATTATAATTTTAAAGAAGAAACAAATAAGTTCATCGAACTTAATAAATTTATAGAACCAACACCAATTCAACAAGCAGTTATGCCATTAGTATTAAAAGGAAAAGATATTATTGGAATTAGTGATACAGGAACAGGTAAGACACATGCTTTTTTAATACCTATAATGGAACTATTAGATGATAGCATTAAGAAAGTTCAAGTAGTTATAACAGCACCAACAAGAGAATTAGCTACACAACTATTTGAAAGAGCTAAGGATATAAGTAAAATTAATCCAGCTATTAAAATTAGATTAGTAACAGGTGGTACTGAAAAAACTAGAATGAGTGGATCATTAAAAGAACAACCACAACTAGTAATAGGAACACCAGGTAGAATTAAAGATCTATTTTTAAATGATAAAACATTAAGAATAGATACTGCTAGTCTATTAGTAGTAGATGAAGCAGATATGACATTAGAATTTGGATTCTTAGAAGATGTAGATGCAATAGCAGGTAATATGAATAATAATTTACAAATGCTAAGTTTTTCAGCAACTATACCACAGCAATTAAGACTGTTTTTAAAGAAGTATATGAATGCTCCACAAACAGTTAAAATAGATGAAGAACATGTAAGTAATCCTAAAATTGAACATATACTAATTCCTTGTAAACATAAAAGTTATGAAGATAAGTTATTAGAAATTTTACCTACCATTAAACCTTATGTATGTTTAATATTTGCTAATACAAGAGTATTAGCAGCAAGTGCAGCTGAAAAAATGCGTGAAGCAGGTTATTCATTAGTAGAAATACATGGAGATTTAGAACCAAGAGCTAGAAGACAAGCTATGAAAAATATTATGTCATTAAAAGTAAGTTATGTAGTAGCTACAGATATAGCAGCCCGTGGAATTGATATTGATGGAGTATCTCACGTAATATCACTTGGATTTCCTAATGAATTAGATTTCTATATACATAGAAGTGGAAGAACAGGACGTGCAGGTAAAGATGGAATTTGTTTAGCACTATACAATAAAAGTGATGAAAACGCAATTCAACAATTAAAAACTAAAGGAATAGGTTTTAAACATAAGAACTTTAAAAATGGAGAATGGGTAGAAATGCTACCCTTTGGAACTAAAAAACCAAGACGTGATGATCCATTAGAAAAAGAAATAGCTAAAATAGTATCTAATAAGAAAGTTAAAGTAAAACCAGGCTATAAAGTTAGACGAAAAAATGAAATTGAAACATTAAAGCGTAAAGCTAAACGTGCTTTAATTCAAAACGATATTAAGACACAAAAGAAAGAACGTGCTAAAAAACTACAAAGAGAAAAGAGAATTGAAGAATGATAAGAATTGGATGTCATTGTTCAATGTCAGCTCCAGACTATGTATTAGGATCAGTTAAAGAAGCATTAAGCTACAATGCTAATGCTTTGATGATTTATACAGGAGCGCCTCAAAATTCAGCACGACGTAATATTAATGAGCTTAAAATTGAAGAAGCTAATAAGTTTTTAGCTGATAATAACTTAAATCCAAGTGATGTTGTAATACATGCACCCTACATTATAAACCTAGCTAATACATTTAAAGTAGAAACATATGAACTAGGGGTTAAACTACTAATTAATGAAATTAATCGAAGTATAGCAATTGGAAGTAAAATTTTAGTATTACATCCAGGATCACATGTTGGTGCTAGTATAGACACAGGAATCAATTCAATCATTAAAGGAATTGATTCCGCAATAGCATCAATTCCTTTAATTGGAGATTTTAAAATAGCTTTAGAAACAATGTCAGGAAAAGGAACTGAAGTAGGATTTACATTTGAACAACTAAAAAAGATTATTGAAGGATCTAGTTATACTGATAATTTAGGAGTATGCATGGATTCTTGTCATTTATCAGATGCAGGTTATGATATTACAAATATTAATAAGTTATTAGATGAGTTTGAAAGCTATATACCATTAAATAAAATTTTATGCTTTCATATAAATGATTCTAAGAATCCTAATGGAAGTAAAAAAGATAGACATGCTAATATAGGCTATGGAACTATAGGATTTCAACCTTTATCAGATATAGTAAATTGTGAACGTCTAAAAGACGTAATTAAGATATTAGAAACACCCTATATTGATGGACAAGCACCTTATGCTTATGAAATTAAAATGCTAAAAGAAAATAAGTTTAATGATAAACTGATAGAAGAACTAACAAAATAAAAACCATCCTAAGATGGTTTTTATTTTGTTTGAATGTGTGCTTGCTCAAAGGCTAGTATTTCTGCTTTAAGCGTTGGTAACATTTCTTCTGTTTTAAGTTTTTTTATTATTATTCCTTTTTTTATTAGTAATCCTTCATCTTTACCACCAGCAATGGCTATATCTGCGTTTTTAGCTTCTCCTGGTCCATTAACTGCACATCCCATTATAGCTACATCTATATCACAGTGAATAGTTTGTAAAAAGGTTTCAACTTCATTTACTAAAGGAGTTATATTGAATTGGGTACGACCACAGGTCGGGCAAGCAATAAGATTAGGTACATTTTCAATTAGTTTAACTGATTTAAGTAATTGTTTAGCTATTAATAATTCATTAACTGGATCTCCATTAACTGAAACACGAATTGTGTCTCCAATACCTTCTTGTAATAGAATACCTAAAGCAACACTAGATTTAATTGCACTACCCATCATTGTACCAGCTTCAGTTACACCTAAATGCAATGGATAGGGGAAAGTAGTACTAGCTAAACGATAAGCATCTACACACATTAAAACATCACTAGATTTAAAAGATAGTACTATATTATTAAAGTTTAGATCAGTTAAAATTTTAACATGTTCAGCAGCACTCTCAATCATTGCTTCAGCACAAACACAACCGTATTTATCCAATATATTTTTATCTAATGAGCCACTATTAATACCAATTCTTATAGGTATGTTATATTGTTTACAAACTTTAACTACAGCTTGAACATTAGCAATACTACCTATATTACCAGGATTTAATCTAATCTTATCTATACCATTCTCAATAGAAGCAATAGCTAAACGATAATCATAATGAATATCAGCAACTAAAGGAACATGAGTACGTTCCTTAATAGCTTTAATAGCTAAAGCATCTTCATTATCAGCAATAGCTAATCTAACTATTTCACAACCAGCTGCTTCTAATTCTAATATTTGTTTAACACTAGCTTCAACATCCTTAGTTTTAGTATTACACATAGACTGTATAATAACTTTATTTTGATGTCCTATTTGCTTATTACCAACCTTAATTGCTAAGGTTTCAGATCTTTTCATAAAATCACCTCGTAAATTATTATAACAACAAATAAGTATAAAGTCGAATTTATAATAATATAAAATTATATAAATATGAATTAAATAAGCTTTATATATGCTATAATAATGAAAGCAAAAAGATATTAAGTAATGGAGGTAACCAATGTTTAAAAATCCTTTTAGAGAATTAGATAACAAACAAAAGAAAACTGAAAGCAGTCTTTTAAAGAAGAATGCTGATTTTAATAAACTTTTAAATAGTAGAATGCAAATAATAGCTGTGGTAGTTGTAGCTATATTTGCTTTAGTAGTATATAAGTTATATGTGATACAGATTAAGGATGCTGATGAATATGCTATTAAATTAGAAGCTTATGAATCTAAGAAGCAGTTAACTACTACTCCTAGAGGTAGAATATTAGATGCTAATGGTAATGTATTGGTTGGTAATGTTCAAAGTTTAAATGTAGTATATAATAGTCCTAAGTCTGTAAATGATAAAGAAGAATGGGATTTATGTGAAAAGTTTTCTAAACAATTTAATGTAGATTATACTTCAT
>JAVXTN010000052.1:0-7245 GCA_036642635.1 Erysipelotrichaceae bacterium | reverse complement strand
TTAAAACTATTAAAAGGATACCTGCAGGCACTATGATTGTTCCTTTGTTTATTGCTGCTTTTATTCATACTTTTTTTCCTGATGTTTTGGCTATTGGCGGTTATACTAGTGCAATTGCTACTAATGTGGGTTTGAATACATTGATGGGTCTTACTTTATTATTTACTGGGACACAAATGAAATTATCTGATTTATTTGAGGCGCTTAAGCGTGGTGGTTCTCATGTTTTGTTTAAGTATATTGTTGGTGCTGCGTTTTATTTGTTAGTGCTTAATTTATTTGGTTTGGATGGTATCTTTGGTGTGTGTAGTTTAGCTATTCTTTGTGCTTTAACTAATTGTAATGGTAGTTTATATATGGGTCTGATGGAGACTTATGGAGATAATGCTGACTTATCTGCTAGACCGATGTTTAATATTAATTCTGGGCCGATGTTATCGTTAGTAACGATTGGTTTATCTGGTGCGGCTACGTTTAATTGGATTGATTTTGTTGCTATTCTATTACCTGTAATTGTAGGCTTAATATTAGCTAATATAGACCCTAATATAGCAACAGCTACTAAGAACGCTAATGCTATGATTCTACCTGTCCTAGGCTTTGTATTAGGCTCTAGTATAAACTTATTAGAAATGATAAAAGCAGGTAGTGGTGGCATAATATTATTCTTAATTGTTATTATAGTAAGCGGTCCAGTTGCTTTATTAGTAGATCGCCTAATATTAAAAAGACCAGGCTATGCTGGCTTAGCTACTGTATCAGTTGCTGGTAATACTTTAGCAGTACCAGCAGCTATTGCTTTATTAGCACCTGAGTATGCTCCTTACGTCCAATTAGCAGTCATCCAAATTTCTGGTGCTGTTATACTATCGGCATTAATAATGCCGATAGTAGTACACTACTATGCTAAGAAATTTGGATGTCCAAAATCTAATGAATTATTTAATGATGGTTCATGTTCGACCACCCATTAGGTGTTCGAATACTCCCATCATTAATAATAGTAGCACTTATATATTGGTACCTAGAATCTTCTTTAGCTAAATCATAATATATACTTAATCTTTTATTGCCATCACTTACTTTGTAGATGATGGCAGGGTTTTCTAAGGATGAGGATGTAGTTGAAAGAATCGGTAGTTCATTCACTCTTATAGGGAATGAACAACCGATTCTTTTTATACTATTAAGTAGATTTATATCATAACTAGTATATATAAAATCTATTTGATTAATGTTTAGTTTCCATATTTTCATAGTTATATTATAAGTAATTCTAAGAAAGAAGTCTATATCATATTATAATTATTACTAAAATATATAAAAAGCCTTAAAAATCTTGAACATATGCGCTATTTATCTTATAATTAATATATGGAAGTGAGGTACTAGTATGAAAAAACTATCGGTATATATATTTACATTATTATTTTTAGCTAGTACATTAACAAGTTGTAAGAATAATGATTATGGATTAGATCCTAAAGAACCAACTACTATAATTGTTTGGAACTACTATAATGGTAATAATAAAAAGTTATTTGATGATAAAGTAGATGCTTTTAATATGATTGAGGGTAAAGAAAAAGGTATTGTAGTTAAATCTTTATCTTTTAATAATGTTAATGAGTTATACACTGAATTAGATGCTTCTCTTAATAAATCTATTGGTGCTAAAGAGATTCCTGATGTTGTTCAAATTTATAATGATTATGCTAAAAAACTAAGTACTAAAGATATTGCTATAGATTTAAAGAAGTACTTTAGTGATACTGATCTTAATGCTTATGTTAAAGACTTTATTAATGAAGGTATAATTGATAATAAGTTAATGGTTTTACCTATAGCTAAATCTAGTGAAATATTATTATTAAATTCAGTTGATTGGAATAAATATGCTAAAGAGAATAATGTAGATATTAAAGCTTTAGAAACTTATGAAGGATTAGCTAGTGTTGCTAGTGATTATCATAATAAGACTGGAGAAGCTTTATTTGGTAGAGATGCCTTTGCTAATTATATGTTAGTTGGTGGTCAACAACTAGGAACAAACTTTGTAAAAGTAGTAGATGGTAATACTGAATTAGATTTAGATGCTAAAGCAGTACGTCGACTATGGGATAATTATTATGTTCCTTATATTAAAGGTGATTATGCTAGTAAAGGTAAGTTTAGAAGTGATGATATTAAGACAAGAGATATTATAGGAATGGTAGGATCTAGTACTGCTATATCTTTCTTTCCTAAAAATGTAATGAGAGATGGTGAAGCTACTTATATTATAGAACCAATTGTAGCTAAAGCACCGGTTTTTGCTAATACATCTGGTGTAAGTATATCACAGGGTGCTGGAATGAGTATTATTAAGAGTGATGAAAAGTCAGAATACGCATCAAGCGTATTCCTAAAGTGGTTTACATCAGAAGATGTAAACACTGACTTTTCATTAAGGACAGGTTATACACCAGTACTAGTTAGTAGTAATGAAAGTAGTAATATAAGTAATAAACTTGATAAGATGAAGGCTAGTGAAGCTTTAAAGAGTGCTGCTAATTTAACTAGTTCTACTTTGATGGTAGATAAACATTATGAAGAGATTATTTATCCAGAAGCATCAAATATACGTAAAGTATTAGAAACATCTATGCCTAATCAAGCAGAAAAAGACTATCAAGCTATAACTAAGGAAATAGCTAGTGGAGCTATTAAAGAAAATGTTTATGCTAAATATATAACTGATGAACATTTTGAAGAATGGTATAAAGCATTTAGTGAAGAAATGAAATTAGCTTTAGAGGCTAGTTATGAATAATAAGCATGATAATAAAATAAATAATTCTATGGTTAAAAGATTATTGAAACCAATGCTTATAGTATTGGTTGCTCAGTTAGTTATATTCCTAGGTTCTTTATATTTTACTAATACTTTCTCTAAGCTTAATTCTAATGCAGTAGAGGTACTTAATCAAAAGTCAGCAAATAGAGCTGACTATTTAAAGACAGCTATGAAGAGTGGATGGTCTGATGTTCAAGAACCATATGCTAAACTAAGTAATAGTATTAATGAACTTATTGAGGGAGGGAAGAGAAATACTGATATATTAAAAGGTAGTGAACAACAACTAATAGAAGTATTAAGAAGAAGTGATGCTGATGGAGCATACATTATGTTAGAAACACAGGAAGAAGATTCAGTCCTGTATTTTAAAGATGAAGATACTTTAATAAATTCTAAAGATAATTCAGATATACTATTATCGATAGGACCATCATCAGTAAAAAACGATCTAAGAATATCAATGAGTGAAAACTATGTCGATGAACCAACCTATGTAGTAGAAAACTTAAGCTTTAAAGATACAGTAGACATTAATATAACTACCCAAAACTTAGCACCAAAAGAATATGGATACTGGGGAAAACCAATCTTTAAAAACAATCAAGATGAAATAGCAATGAGTTACATCCAACCTATATTAAATGAAAAAAAAGAAGTAATTGCATATGTAGGTATTGAAGTAGCTAATGATACATTAGCTTCATTCCTAAATAATGATAAACTAAAAGAAGACGATAGCACATCATATGTATTAGCAAATAAACCAAAAGATAGATTAACATATAGTAGTATATATGCACCTAAGAATGATATTAATGATCATATAACATTAAATAAAATTAAACTAGAAAAAGATATTAGTACTAAAGATATATCTGTATTAGTAGAAGATAATGAAATTTATGGAAGCTTAAATACTATAAAGTTATATAATTCTAATACACCTTTTGATACTACAGACTGGGCATTAATTACTTTAACAAAGAAATCTACACTATTTTCAGCATCTAATGATGTATTACATAGTTTTATATTATCTTTAGTAACAAGCTTTATATTAGCTATTATAGGTATAATTATAGTAGGTGTAAGATTCTTAGATCCATTTAAAAAATTAGTATCTAAAGTACAAAATATAGACCCATTTAAACCAGTACATTTAGATAAATATGGCATTATAGAAATAGATGAATTAAGTGATGCAGTAGAAACACTAAGCTATAAATTAAGTGATAGTGCATCTAAATTCAGTCAAATCATAGAATTAGTAAGTTTACCAATAGGAGCTTTTGAATATCAAGATGATGATGATACCGTATTTGTATCATCTAAATTCTTTGAAGTATTACAAATTAAACAAAATGATATAAGCCCCCAATATATATCTAGAGATCTATTTAAAAAGTATATGAATAGATTAAGTAAAACTAATAAGATTGATGAACCTAATTTATATTGTATAAGATTAAGTGAAGATAAATATCGTTGGATAGAAATGAAAAGCGAATATCATGATAATAAACTAATAGGAGTAGTAAGTGATGTAAGTGAAGAAATACTAGAAAAACAAAAACTAGAATATGAAAGAGATCATGATCTATTAACTATGTTATTAAATAGAAGAGCATTTTATACTCAAGTAAATACTATTATGAATAGTGATGAAGTTAAAATAGCAGCTTTTATAATGTGGGATTTAGATAATCTTAAATATATTAATGATAACTATGGACATGATTTTGGAGACCAATATTTAAAATTAATGGCTAAAGTATTACGTAAGTTTAATTTATATAATTCTGTAGTATCTAGAATTAGTGGAGATGAATTCTATGTATTTATATATGGTTATAATAATCAAAATGAAATTAGAAAAGTAATAGATAAGATTAAAAAAGAAATGGCAGTTACTTCTTTAATATTACCTAATGGTAAAGAATTTATAATTAGAGCTAGTGGTGGTATTTCTTGGTATCCTACTGATTCTAGAAAATATGATGAATTAATGAAGTTTGCTGACTTTGCTATGTATAAAGTTAAACATACACAAAAAGGTAATTTAGAAGAATTTAATAAAGAAGTATATATTAAAGAATCTTATTTAATTGATAGTAAAGAAGAACTTAATGTATTATTTGATGAAGAATTAGTTAGCTTTGCTTTTCAACCTATAGTTGATGCACATACAGGTAATATATTAGCTTATGAAGCATTAATGAGACCAGATTCTCATAGTTTTGTTAATCCAACTCAATTAATAGCTATGGCTACTTCTCAACATAAACTATATCAAGTAGAAAGATTAACTATGAGAAAAGCCTTAGCTACATATACAGCTAAACAATCAGAATTCAATAATGCTAAGTTATTTATTAACTCTATACCTAATTATGTTTTAAATGATTTAGATATTAATGAGCTAGATGAAGCATATCATGATATACTATGTAATGTAATATTTGAAATCATTGAAAATGAACAGTTAAATGAAAACTGTATGAACATTAAAATAGAACATCTAAATAAATGGAACTCTACATTTGCAATAGATGATTATGGTTCAGGTTATAACAATGAAAGTATATTATTAAATTTAAATCCAAGTTATATTAAAATAGATATGGAAATTATTCGTAATATTCATATGGATGTTAAACGCCAAGATTTATTTAGAAATCTATTAAGTTATGCTCATTCAAGAGATATTAAAGTTATAGGTGAAGGTGTAGAAACACTAGAAGAAATGACTTATTTAATAAAGAATGGTATAGATCTTTTACAAGGTTTCTATTTAGGTTATCCTAAATTAGATCCTGAAGGTATTTCTAAAGTAGTTATTAATCAAATACTAGAAATAAACAAGTAGCTAACTACTTGTTTTTCTAGCCAAAGGAGACTTATATGAAAATTGAATTATTAGCACCAGCTGGAAGCTTTGAAGCTGCTAAAGCAGCTATTAATAATGGATGCTCAGCTATATATTTAGCAGGACAACTATATGGAGCAAGAGAAAGCGCAACTAACTTTAATAATGAACAAATGCATGAAGTAATAGACTATGCTCATCTATCTAATATTAAAGTATTCGTTACTATGAATACTTTAATATTAGATGATGAAATGAAAGATGCTTTAGAGTATGTTAAATTCTTATATGAAGCAGGAGTAGATGCTATATTAATTCAAGATTTAGGTCTTATGCAATTAATTAAGAATAACTTTCCAGATTTACCATTACATGCATCTACACAAATGCATATACATAATCTAGCAGGAGTAAAGATGTGTAAAACTTTAGGCTTTACCCGTGTTGTTTTAGCTAGAGAAACCCCTATAGAAATCATTAAACAAGCAACTAAACTAGGAATAGAAATAGAAGTATTTGTTCATGGAGCTAACTGTATTTCATATTCAGGACAATGTCTCTTCTCTAGTATGCAAGGAGGAAGAAGTGGAAACCGTGGAGCCTGTGCACAACCATGTAGATTACCATATACATTACATGATAGTACACACAAATTTAAAACTAACGGAGACTATTTATTAAGTCCTAAAGATAACTATAATTTAAATAATCTAAAAGAAATAATTGATAGTGGAGTAACATCTTTAAAAATAGAAGGACGTCTTAAACGCAGTGAATACGTTGCTCAAGTAGTATCTTCTTATGCTAATGCTATTAATAATATAGAATCTAATAAACCTAATATTATAAATGAAACTACTAATATAGAATTTAAAAAGATATTCAATCGTGGATTTAGTGAAGGTCATATGTTTAATAACTATGGTAAAGCATTAATGAATTATAAAAGACCAAATCACCAAGGAATACCTATAGGTAAAGTTAAATGTATACGTAACCATAAAGTTTATATTACCTTAAGTGATAATCTTAAACAAGGAGATGGAATAAGAATATTAAACTCTAAAGCCGACGTCGGCTTTAATGTTAATAAACTATATCTAAATGATCTATTAGTTAATAGTGCTAAAGCTAATGATACTATAGCTTTAGAAGTAAAAGAATTAGTAGCTACTAATGATTTAGTAGTAAAGACAAGTGATATTACACAATTAAAAGAACTAGCAAGTACATATATAGATTGTATAACTAAAACACCTATAAATATTAAATTAAGTATTAAAGTAGGAGAACCTATTAAAATAATATTAAATGATAATATAAATACTATAGAATGTAAAAGTGAATATATTGTAGAAGAAGCTAAAACTACTAGTATAAAAGAAAGACTAATAGAACAAGTAAATAAGATTAAAGATCAACCATTTTATTATGAAGAAGCTATATATGATATAGATGAAAAGGGCTATGTACCAATTAAAGTAATAAATGAATTAAGAAGAACAGCTATTGAGGAATTTAAGATAAAAAGAATTAATAG
>JAVXTN010000051.1:0-7364 GCA_036642635.1 Erysipelotrichaceae bacterium | reverse complement strand
GCTATTCAGAAAGTTGAAAAAGATGGTAAATTAGATGGTGGTAAGATAGATGCTAGAGAGGCTGCTTATCATGCAGTTAAGACAATTAAAAAGAGTTAAAGAGTAAGAGGAAGAAACAATAAGGAGGAGACAGCGAAGGCTGTCTCTTTTATATTGGGAGGAGTGTGAAAATAAGAATGTAACAAAATGTAACAAAGCAATATTTTTAGAAATGAAACTTTTTGAAAATAATTCAGAAAGTCGTTGACAACTAAATACAGTTGTGGGATAATACTAACAACAAAGGAGAAACACTATGCAAATAAAAACAAACATTATCGTTAAAACTTTATTAGTCAATGTAAGTGGATCACTGAAGGTGCTGCACGAACTTAATAAGAAATAGATATGTAAAATTGCATATAACGTTTTTCATAAATGTTATAAAAACAGTTTTGCATACTATATGCAAAACTGTTTTTAATTTAGAGGAGATATAAAAAAGAAAGGATGCGATTAGATGAAACTTAATGGAGCAAGCGTTTTAGTAGAAACATTACTTGAAGAAGGTGTTCGTGATGTCTTTGGATATCCAGGTGGATGTGTATTAGATATATATGATGCCCTATATAAGTATAGTGATCGAATAAACCACATTATAACAGCCCATGAACAAGGAGCTGCACATGCTGCTGATGGCTATGCTAGAAGCAAAGGCGAAGTAGGAGTATGTATAGCAACAAGTGGACCAGGAGCAACTAACCTAGTAACAGGAATAGCAACAGCCTATTTAGATTCAATACCATTAGTAGTAATAACAGGAAATGTATCCTTAGCAGCATTAGGAAAAGACAGTTTCCAAGAAGTAGATATTAGAGGAGTTACAATACCTATAACTAAACATAACTATATGGTTAAAGATATTAAAGAATTAAAACCTATTATAAAAGAAGCATTTATGATTGCTAGAAGCGGTAGACAAGGACCAGTCCTAATTGATATACCAAAGAATATACAACAAGCAATGATAGAATATCAATATGAAACAACAACTAAAGCAGAAAACTTTCCAAAGATAGATGAAACTAAAATTGATGAAGTAATAGCTATGTTAAATGCAAGTACTAAACCCTTTATATATTGTGGAGGAGGAGTAATAGCATCACAAGCAAGTGAAGAATTAATAAACTTTGCTAATAACGCAGATGCAGTAATAGGAACATCTCTAATGGGACTTACAGCAATAGATAACTATAATGAAAGATTCTTAGGAATGTGTGGAATGCATGGAACTTATGCAGCATCTAAAGCAAAACAAGAAGCAGATCTAGTTATAGCTATTGGAGTAAGATTTAGCGATAGAGCAGTAGGAGATAAAGCTAAATACCTACAAAATGCTAAAATAATTCATATAGATATAGATAGAGCAGAAATAGATAAGAATGTAGACACTTATATGCATGTAATAGGTAATGTAAAAGATGTACTACAAGCATTAAATAATCGTATGGCTAAACTTAAACATCCAATGTGGATAGATCAAGTAGAAGAACTTAAGAAATATGGTATGGCACATATGGAAGATCATGAAGGAATTACACCTAAAAAGATTATAGAAGCAGTAAATAAGAATGCTAAAGCAGATACAAGAATATGTACTGATGTAGGACAACATCAGATGTGGACAACTCTATTCTATAAATTTAAAGAACCTAGAACACTAATAACAAGTGGTGGTTTAGGAACAATGGGATTTGGAATGGGAGCAGCTATAGGAGCATGTATTGATCAAAAAGGAGCTAAAACAGTATTGTTTACTGGAGATGGAAGCTTTGGAATGAATCTTAATGAATTAGCTACAGCCACTAAATATAACTTACCACTAGTAATAGTTATTATGAATAATGGAGTACTAGGAATGGTAAGACAATGGCAAACCTTCTTCTATGATAAAAGATATTCAATGACAACATTAGAAAGACAAACCGATTTTGTAAAACTAGCAGAAGCATTTGGTGCTGAAGGCTATGTAATAGATAAAGAAGAAGATATAGAAGAAACAGTAAAAAAAGCATTTGCAAGTAGCAAATGTGTAGTACTTGATGTTAGAATAGATATGGACGAAAATGTGTTCCCAATGATTCCACCTGGTGGAAGTGTAGAAAATATTATGTTGGAAGGCGGGATGAACTAATGAACGATACTAAATTTGCAATCGGAATATTAGTTTCTAACCACTTCGGTGTATTACTGAAGGTAGTTGGACTATTCTCACGCCGAGGATTCAACATTGATTCACTAACAGTGGGAGAAACACAGAATCCAGACCTATCAAGAATAACAATCGTATCTAGTGGAGATGAACACGTACAAGATCAAATCGTACACCAGCTAGAAAAATTGTTTGATGTGAAAAAGGTTGAAGTAATGGATCCACATAATACAGTACATCGTGAACTAATACTAGTTAAAATTAGTATGGTAGGAATAAAACGAAGTGATGTATTAGAAGCAGTAAATGTATTTAGAGCAAAGGTTGTAGATTATAACCTCGACTCCATTACAGTAGAAATTACTGGAGAGAACTCTAAGCTACAAGCATTTGTTGAATACGTGAACCAGTTTGGAGTTATAGAAATGACAAGAACTGGAATCACCGCAATGGGGCGTAACAACTCCTGCCTAAAATAAAACGAAAAGAGGAAATTAAAATGGCAAAAATGTACTATGAAAAAGACGCAAACATGGATTACCTTAAAGGAAAGAAAGTAGCAGTAATTGGTTATGGATCACAAGGACATGCACATGCATTAAACCTTAAAGATTCAGGAGTAGATGTAGTAGTAGGATTATATGAAGGATCTAAATCAAAAGCTAAAGCAGAAAAAGCAGGATTAACTGTAATGAATACTGCAGATGCAGCAAAAGCAGCAGATATTATTATGATCTTAATTCCAGATGAAAGACAAGCAGCACTATACAAGAAAGATATAGCACCATACCTAGAAGAAGGAAACACTTTATGTTTCGCACATGGATTCAATATTGCATATTTACAAATTGTTCCACCAACTAACGTAGACGTAATTATGATTGCTCCTAAGGGACCAGGACACACAGTACGTTCAGAATACTTAATTGGAAAAGGTGTACCAGACTTAATTGCAATTGAACAAGATGCAACAGGACATGCAAAAGAAACTGCATTAGCATACTCATTAGCAATCGGAGGAGCAAGAGCAGGAGTATTACAAACTACATTCCGTGAAGAAACAGAAACAGACTTATTCGGAGAACAATGTGTATTATGTGGAGGAGTTACTGCATTAATGAAAGCAGGATTCGAAACATTAGTAGAAGCTGGATACCAACCAGAAAATGCATACTTTGAATGTATACATGAAATGAAATTAATCGTAGACCTAGCAATAGCTGGAGGATTCAAATTCATGCGTTACTCAATTTCAGATACAGCTGAATACGGAGACTACACAGTAGGAGAAAGATTAATTACTGCAGAAACTAAAAAAGAAATGAAGAAAGTATTATCTGAAATTCAACGTGGAGAATTCGCTCGTAACTGGATCAATGAAAACCAAACTGGACGTGCTTACTTTAATGCAAGAAGAAGAATTGAAGGAGAACACCAATTAGAAAAAGTTGGACAAGAATTAAGAGAAAAGATGAACTGGGACAAGAAATCAGAATATGAAAAATAGTGATAAAATTACTAAAGGCATTGAAAGAGCACCACATCGATCTCTATTAAAAGCGAATGGATATTCAGATAACCAAATGAAAAAACCATTAATTGGAATTGTTAACTCATTTAATGAGATAGTTCCAGGACATATGCATCTACAACAAATCTCAAGAGCTGTTAAAGATGGAGTATTACAAGCAGGTGGAACACCTATGGAGTTTAACACTATTGCTGTATGTGATGGTATTGCTATGGGACATAAAGGTATGAAATACTCTTTATGTACACGTGAACTAATCGCTGACTCAATAGAATGTATGGTTAATGCTCACTGCTTTGATGCTTTAGTATTTATTCCTAACTGTGATAAGATAGTACCAGGAATGTTAATGGCTGCTGCACGTTTAAATATACCAAGTATCTTCGTAAGTGGAGGACCTATGCTATCATTAGATAATGAATGTGGTGTAGGAATGGATTTAAATTCAGTATTTGAAGCAGTAGGATCATATAAGAATGGTACTATGAATGAAGCAGAGGTAAATAAAATTGAATCAAATGCATGTCCTACTTGTGGATCATGTTCAGGAATGTTTACAGCAAATTCTATGAACTGTTTATGTGAAGCATTAGGTATGGCATTAGATGGTAATGGAACTATACCTGCTGTATATGCACAAAGAATAAGATTAGCTAAAGCAGCTGGTGAACAAGTTATGTACTTATATGAACATAATATTTGTCCACTAGATATCTTAAATAAAGATAGCTTTAGAAATGCATTAACTGTTGATATGGCCTTAGGTTGTTCAACTAACTCAGTACTACATTTAGCTGCTATTGCTAATGAAGCTAATATTAAGTTTAATCTTGATATGATAAATGAAGTAAGCGAAGTAACACCTAATTTATGTCATTTAGCACCAGCAGGATTCCACCATATGCAAGATCTATTAAGAGCAGGTGGAGTATACGCAGTAATGAAACAATTATATGATGCTAAACTAATTAATGGTGAATTAACTACTGTTACTGGTAAACTTGTAAAAGAGAATATAGCTAATAGTATTAATAAAGATCCTAATGTAATTAGACCAATTGAAAACCCATATACTAAAACTGGAGGATTAGCAATTCTATTTGGTAGCTTAGCACCTAATGGTGCTGTAGTTAAAAGAAGTGCAGTAGCTAAAGAAATGTTAGTGCATGAAGGACCAGCTAGAGTATTTAATTCTGAAGAAGAAGCAATAGATGCTATATATGCTAAAACTATTAAATCTGGAGACGTTATAGTTATACGTTATGAAGGACCTGCAGGAGGACCTGGTATGCGTGAGATGTTATCACCTACTAGTGCAATAGCAGGAATGGGATTAGATAAAGAAGTAGCACTAATAACTGATGGAAGATTCTCTGGAGCTACTAGAGGAGCTGCTATTGGACATGTTTCTCCTGAAGCAAGTAAAGGTGGACCAATTGCCTATGTACAAGAAGGAGATTTAATTGCTATTGATATTAATAATCATTCAATTGAATTAAAAGTAAGTAAAGAAGAAATGGAACAAAGAAAACAAACTACTAAATTACTAGTAAGAGATAATGTTGAAGGATTCCTTAAACGTTATGGAAACTGTGTATCTAGTGCTGCTGAAGGTGCCATTACAAACTTTAAATAAATTATAACTTATAAATTATAACCTAAAGCCCTGTAAGGGGCTTTTTGGGTAAGAAAGGAGATTACTTATGGGAATGAGTATGACACAAAAAATATTAGCTAGTCATTGTAATAAGACTAGTGTAAAAGCTGGAGATTTAGTACTAGTAGATTTAGATCTAGTATTAGGTAATGATATTACTTCTCCAGTAGCTATAGAAGAATTTAATAAACTTAATACAACTGATGTATTTGATAGTAATAAGATAGCTATGGTTATGGATCATTTTGCCCCTAATAAAGATATTAAAGCAGCTACTCAATGTTGTACATGTCGTAGCTTTGCTCATGCTAAAAATCTTAAACATTTCTATGATGTAGGAGAAATGGGTATTGAACATGCATTACTTCCTGAAAAAGGATTAGTAATTGCTGGAGATGTAGTTATAGGTGCTGATTCACATACTTGTACTTATGGTGCACTTGGTGCTTTCTCTACTGGTGTTGGTTCTACTGACATGGCTGCTGGAATGGCAACAGGTAAAGCTTGGTTTAAAGTACCTAGTGCTATTAAATTTAATTTAACTAATAAACTTAATCCTTGGGTTAGTGGTAAAGATGTAATTCTACATATTATTGGTATGATAGGTGTAGATGGAGCTCGTTATAAATCTATGGAATTTAGTGGTACTGGTTTAATTAATCTTACTATGAGTGATCGTTTATGTATGGCTAATATGGCTATAGAAGCAGGAGCTAAGAATGGTATATTTGCTATAGATGAATTAACTAAGGCTTATATTGAGGAACATAGTGATCGTACACCTGTATATTTTGAAGCAGATAGTGATGCTATATATGATGAAATAATAGATATTGATTTATCTACTATTAAGTCTACTGTTAGTTTCCCTCATTTACCAGATAATACTAGAACTATTGATAATGTAGGTAATATTACTATTGATCAAGTAGTTATTGGTTCTTGTACTAATGGTCGTTTAGAGGATCTTGAAGTAGCTGCTAAAATCTTTGCTAATAATCATGTTGCAAAGAATGTACGTGCTATTATTATTCCTGCTACTCAACAAATATATTTAGAAGCTATGGAAGCTGGTTACTTAAAGATCTTTATAGAAGCCGGTGCTATTGTTTCTACTCCTACTTGTGGTCCTTGTTTAGGTGGTCATATGGGAATCCTTGCTAAGGGTGAACGTGCTGTAGCTACTACTAATCGTAACTTTGTAGGCCGTATGGGTCATGTTGAATCTGAAGTATATTTAGCAAGTCCTGCTATTGCTGCTGCTTCAGCTATTAAAGGATATATTGCAGATGTAAGTGAGGTAATTAAATAATGAAAGCTTGTGGAAAAGTAATTAAGTATGGAGATAATATAGATACTGATGTTATCATTCCTGCTAGATATTTAAATACTACTAGTAAGAGTGAATTAGCTTCTCACTGTATGGAAGACATAGATACTACTTTTATTACTAGAGTTAATGCTGGTGATATTATGGTTGGTGGTAAAAACTTTGGTTGTGGTAGTTCACGTGAACATGCTCCTATAGCTATTGCTGCTAGTGGTATATCATTAGTTATTGCTCAAAGTTTTGCTCGTATCTTCTATCGTAATTCAATTAATATCGGTTTACCTATTATTGAATGTGAACAAGCAGCTCTAGAAATTAATGAAGGAGATTCATTAGAAGTAGATTTTAACTCAGGTATTCTTAAAAATTTAACTCAATCTAAAGAATATAAAATTGAAGCCTTTCCTACCTTTATTCAAGAAATAATTAAATCTAAAGGTTTAATTAACGCTATTAAAGAAGGTAAACTAGACTAATACTATACTAATACTATAAGGAATCCGTAAGGATTCCTTTTATATTAAGAATTAAGTATTTTTATCACTATACTTAATAATAAAAATGTTATAATATTAATATAAAGATATCGTGAGGTACTAATATGTTAAAATTAAATGATAAGGATTGGAAAGAACTATGTGTTCTATCCTACTTT